>JAHDGW010000109.1 GCA_020631635.1 Saprospiraceae bacterium | reverse complement strand
CAGTTGTTCAGGTAATTTAAGTTTATTTTTACAGAGATTCTTAAATCTTAATGGACTTATGAATAGAAACGTGTTAGTAGGTGTAGTAAGTTATAATGGTGAAAATTATTTAGAAAAATGTCTCGACTCTATCGGTGATAAGGAATATGTCGACATTATGATCGTTGATAATAATTCAAAGGATAATACAAGAGAAATACTCCAGAATTATAAAAGGGATCTTACCCTAAAATTTTTATCTAAAAATATTGGGTTTGGACAAGCTAACAATATAATTTTTCAATACGCCATTAATCAAAATTACGATTACGTTTACTTACTAAATCAAGATGCTTATCTTAAGAAAGATACAATTGATAATTTATTGAGAGTAGCTGAAAGAAGAATGTCATTAGAGATCTATAGTCCTCTCCATATTAATCATTTAGGAAAATATCTTGACAAAAATTTTGAGACATATATTAACTCTGGAAATAAATTAAATGATGGTTTGATAACCGCTCCATTTGTTAATGCGGCAGGATGGTTGATTCCGATAGGTGTAATTAAAAAAGTAGGTGGTTTTTCAGATGCTTATTTTCATTACGGAGAGGATAGAGATTATGCTAACAGATTAAGGTTTTGGGGTGGAAATTTTATAGTTTCAGAAGACTCAGAGATGATTCATGATCGAATAGTAAAGAGTTACGAAAATGTGGCAAAAGCAGATTTATTAAATTTTAAGAATAAACTTAAAATTTATTTTAGAGTCAAGCTTTTAAATATTGACAGGAGTATGTTAAGCGCTTACTTCGATGCTGTATACTCCTTCGGTGGACAGTGCAAGAAATATATAAGTCTCGGACAGTTCAAAAGTATAAAATACTTAAGCTTTGCCTTTTTTTCGGAGTTAAGATTTTTTGCTATTCACAAAAAAAGAAGAGAAAGTAAACTAAATTTTGCTTTCATGTAGAAATGAAAGATAAACGTCCATCATCTAAAAGATTTGGTAGATAGTCAAGTATCTCTTTGAAAGTCAATCAGATTTTTAGAAAAGCATCTCTATTTATCGCCTACGAAAAAATAAAGTTCAAACGATTTATACGTTGGAATAAGTTGTACCAATAATTTCTGCTAGTCGAAGAGTGGTATAAAAGGTAGAGTCAATTTTTAATTACTAATAGAAACTGAAAAGTTAATATATTTCTGAAATAAGGTATGTAGTTGAATATTTTAAGTAGAAAATCAAATCTGCTTCCTCTACTTTCTAGCCATCTGTATTTCCGTTCTACTATAGTTGTCCTATACCCTTTGGGAGCTAATTCATTCAAATTGTTACGAAAGTATAAGTGTAAATGAGTCTTGTCATATAAACCTCTCTTATTTCGAGGCCACCTTTGCATAAAAAAGTGCCAAATAGTTGTATAGAATCCACTATTCGGTAGAGAAATAATAATTTGCCCCTTCGGTCCGAGATGATCTACGGCAATTTTAATTATATTTTTAGGATCTAGGACATGTTCTAGTACATCCCCCATTAGAATGGTATCAAATGACTTCTGATTCAAATATGTTTTAAATTCATTAGAATCATTTAAATTTACAACGGATGCATGGTGTAATTTTTTGGTAGCCTCATTAATTACATTAGGATTATAGTCTATCCCCCATACTTTTACTTCTGTCCCAAATGTTTTATTGATTAAACTACCTGTAGCCCCAGTATTACATCCAATGTCAAGTACTTTTTTAGGTGATTTCATATGGCGCATGAGATCGTGCCTAGCTCCTTTATAAGCATCTGAATCGTGAAAACTCATGTGGTAAATCTACATTAAAAAAATGTGTTATTTAAAAAAGTATAGATAAGCCGTTCTTTTACACCCGCGGACGGTATTAAACATATTATATTGCCATTCATTTATTAATCTAGAAAAAATACAACCAATTCGTGGGAATAATTATTCGTCAAAGTATTAAATATAGTATTGTGAGATATGGAGCTATTTTAGTTGGTATGATCTCTTCGATCTTTATTTATCCTTTAGATTTAACTACTTATGGTTTATTTGGGTTTTTACAGGATACGGCATTGCTTTTAAGTCCGTTGATTCTTATGGGTTTTCATCTAGTAGCAATTAAATTCTTTCCAACGTATTTAAAGAATAATAGAACGAATATTTTGTTTTGGACAGGAATTACTGTCATAACTATCAACGGTGCTATTCTCGCAATACTATATTTATTTTTTTTTGACATCTTATCTAGTATTTTGGTTAGTAATATAGCCTACCGGGAATTTGCTTTTCTGGTGATTCCATTGGCAATACTTACTGCATTCATGATGTTTTTTATCAGGTTTGCGTCTAATTACCAAAGAATAGCAGTACCCTCGATTTTTGAGCAAAGTATCAAGCTTTCCCTTCCCATTATATTTTTATTGTTCTATTGCGATTGTATAAGTCTATGGTTTTCATTAATATTACTTCTATTGCACTATATAGTGGTTGGAATAGGTCTTTTATTATATTGTCTTAGATTGGGGAAATCAACGCTTTATAAGACTGAGTTTAGAATATCTAAGAGAATTAGAAGCTATGCTTTTTTGGTTTTTCTTTCGGGGTTAGGAAGTACATTGGCTTTCAAATTAGATGGAGTTATGTTACCTATGCTTACTGATTTAGCACAAGGAGGTGAATATCGCATAGCTCTACAGATTGCTAGTGTAGTGGTTATCCCTTCTACTGCCCTTTTTGCAATAAGTTCTCCTATTGTTGCCAAAGAGATTAATGATGAAAATTGGTTAGAGGTAAACGCCCTATACAAAAAAAGCTCTATTAATCTGCTTTTATTAGGTGGCGGTATGATGGTTTTTATCTTATCGATTACACCTATATTGTTGTTTTTTATGCAAAACGATGATATGGCCTCTATATCCTCAGTAATATTAGTAGTGGCAGGTGCAAAATGTATTGATATGACTTTCGGTATGAATAGTCATATCTTAATCAATAGTAATTACTTTAGGTATAATTTATATTTTGTCTTATTGCTTGCCGTAGTAAACATCGTTGCTAACTATATATTGATTAAAGAATACGGACCGATAGGTGCAGCCATCGCTACCATGATAGCTCTTTCTGTTTTAAATGTTCTAAAATATATTTTTATCAAAAAGAAATTTAAGCTAAGTCCATTTTCTATTATTCATCTCAAAATATTACTTTTCATAATACCTTTGATATTATTCTCGGCCTTTTATCATTTTGAGAATATTTGGCTATCCACTTTACTTAAAGTATTACTATCATTAGTCCTTTTATTTATATTAATTTTCAAGCTGAAAGTTTCGGAGGACTTATTAAATTTAACAGATTCAATACTTAATAAATTTAAAAAATAGCCATGCCCAATATCCTTATCGAATACAAAAATCAAATAGCTTATCTAACCCTCAATCGTCCCAAGGCACTCAATGCTTTGAATAAGGAAATTTTTGATGAACTTAAGGAGTTCTTTACTGAAGGGTATAAAAAGTATGATGATCTAGCAGGTGTAATTATTACAGGAAGCGGAGAGAAGGCATTTGCGGCTGGTGCAGATATCAAAGAATTTCTGCCATTAATGGAAATGAAGAATCCACCTAATCTCTCTAAAAGAGGGCAGGATATTTTCTTTTTGATAGAGCAATTTCATAAACCAGTGATTGCCCTTGTTAATGGATTTTCGCTAGGTGGAGGACTTGAGCTGGCCATGAGTTGCCACATTCGTATAGCTACCCCAAATGCAAAGTTTGGACTACCTGAGACCAACCTAGGATTAATTCCGGGATATGGTGGTACCATTCGCTTGGCTAGTTTAATAGGGAAGGCTAGAGCGGCAGAGTTAATGATCACGGCAGATATGATAGATGCTAGTACTGCAGAGCAATATGGTCTGATTAGTTACGTATTAGAGCTGGAGGAGGCTTTAGGCAAAGCAGAAAAGATTATTATAAAATCGAGTACTAAAGGTCCCTCTGCGGTTGCTAAATGTCTAGAGCAGATTTTTAATTCGCAATCGGACTATACCTCCGAGCACGAATATTTTTCGGTACTATTACAATCGGATGAGTGCAGAGAAGGAGTAAGCGCATTCCTTGAAAAAAGGAAACCTAATTTCTAGCAAATTAGGTTCCCTTCTGTAAGATATTATTTAACGATGACATCGAGTAGTATCGCTTAACCACCGCAAACGATGCGTAACTGATCCATTTGAGAACTCCACAGATCTTTTTGGCTATCAATTTCATCATCATCGCAGAAATCTGTGATTTCGAGTATAGTTTCGTTGGTCACGTCTGATTTGTACATTCTAAATTCAAGATATTCATCATCACTATCAGCGTCCTCCCATTTAAATCGGATTCGCTCTTCCTCTATATCGTCTACCATTTCAGCAACTTCTTCAGATCCTTCCCACTCAAAGGTAAAGACATCACCTTGCACATCACATCCATCACTGAACCATCTTACCAGACATTCAGGATCGGTCAAAAAACGATATAAAATAGCCGGAGAGGCTTTATATATAAATTCTAAATCGAAAGAAACTCGTTGCATTAAGCTTTATTATTAATTGTAAACAACTGATAAATAACATTATAAATATTATCCTCTGTCAATAGCTGCAAATAAAATGAAAAATTTCAATTTTCAAAACAAAAGAACTTTTTTTATGAAAATTTCATTTCAATAATAAACTTAGTGGATACACTAAAAATTGGCTCGAAAGTGGTATTGTGTATTGATATTATTATACTTACTTTTGCATCCCTTTGGGATTTTAATCATATAACCTAATTACTCTATATGAGAAAGCTGAAGATTACCAAGTCGATTACCAATAGAGAAAGTCAATCATTAGAAAAGTACTTACAGGAAATCGGTAAAGTAGATCTCTTGACTCCTGAAGAAGAAGTAGATTTAGCACAGCGTATCAAGCAGGGTGATCAAGAGGCCCTTGAGAGATTAACTAAAGCGAATTTGAGATTTGTAGTGTCTGTAGCAAAGCAATATCAAAATCAAGGATTATCGTTAAGCGATTTGATCAATGAAGGTAATCTTGGTTTGATAAAAGCGGCTCAACGTTTTGATGAGACTCGTGGATTTAAATTTATCTCTTATGCGGTGTGGTGGATCAGACAATCCATCCTACAAGCACTTGCTGAGCAATCTAGGATTGTAAGACTTCCTCTAAATAAGGTAGGTTCTTTAAATAAAATCAACAGGGCATTCTCTGAATTGGAGCAAGAGTATGAAAGAGAACCTTCTCCAGAAGAATTGGCAGAGTTACTTGAGATACCAACAGAAGAAGTAGAGACTACTCTTGGAGTTGCCGCTCGTCACGTATCTATGGATGCACCATTTGTAGATGGTGAAGACAACTCTTTACTCGATGTACTCGAAAATGGTAATACGCCTACTACTGATTCTGGATTAGAATATAAAGAATCTCTACGTAAAGAGATAGAAAGATCACTAGGTACTCTTACCGAGAGACAATGTGATGTCATCAAATTGTACTTTGGTATCAGCGTAGAGCACCCTATGTCTTTAGAAGATATCGGTGAAAAATTTGGTTTGACAAGAGAAAGAGTCAGACAAATAAAAGATAAAGCAATCAATAAATTAAGGTCTGCATCTAGATCTAAATTGCTTAAGCACTACTTAGGAGCATAGTTTTGTGTAGATACAAAATGTTTTGGCAAGGAATATGCTCTATGAGTGTATAATCGATTGTCTAATACGTGTCGCAGAGTTCCAATAAACAATATGAAGTATGGCAACCCTTGCTTTTGGCCAGTATGGTCATTGTGGGTATGCTACTGGGTTATCAACTTAATGAAAACGGTGATCGGTATTCCCTTATAGAAGACCTTGGTCATAGCGATGACCATAACACAACTATCGGCAGGGTAGAAGAAGTTATCCGATTTATAGATCACAAGTATGCCTTTGATTTAAAAGAAGATAAGTTAGTTGATGTTGCATTGACAGCTATTGTTAATGAATTAGACCCATTTTCATCATATATACCACCGGTATCGCTAGAGGGCGTAAATAATAGAGTTTCTGGTATCTACAAGGGTATTGGCATCGAAACCTTAAGAAAGGGTGATAAATTTTGTATCAGTAAAGTATATGATGGGAGTCCTGCGAAAGATGCAGGTATCCAAGTATTCGATGTTATCAAATCTATCAATGGTATTGTTTTGGATGAAAATGTAGAGTCACTTAGTAATGTCAAAGACTCTATACGATCATCGGAATTAATTTTGACTATCGCACGAAATGAAGAGTCTTTCGAGGTTGAATTATCAGAAGAAAAAGTCGATATATCAGGGGTGTCTCAAACTGTACGTCTAGATAGCAACACTACTTACATCTCGTTGGATCGATTCAGTCAAGGTGTATACAAAGACTTTATGGATAGCTTAGAGTTGTATAAAGCAACTTCTATAGATCAAGACATAATCATAGATGTAAGAGGAAACTTAGGTGGTTTGCTGCCAGAGGTATCTAATATATTATCTCAGTTTTTTGATCAGAAGAATCTTTCATTAGTCACTACACAAGGACTCAATCAGAAAGAAGAAAAAGTAGTGAGTACTGGTAAGCCATTTTTTAGATTTGGTAAAATAGCCGTTTTGATTGACGATGAGTCAGCTAGCGCATCTGAGATACTTGCAGGAGCTCTTCAAGATCATGACAGAGCGGTCATTATTGGAGAACAAAGCTTTGGTAAAGGACTGGTGCAAGAGCAGTATAACCTCAATAATAATGGTGCCTTGAGATTGACCGTTGCAGAGTATTTTCTACCTACTGGTAGATGTATTCAGCGTAAGGAATATAACCCCTTCGCAAAGCTTGATACCACCGATCAGAAAGAACACAAAACGATCAATCTTAATCGAAGTCTAACGAGTGGAGAAGGTATTATACCCGACATCAGCATAGATGATAGTACGTATATTAAGGGACATCAGTTATCCAATGATCTATTAGATTATACGTATGATTTTGTGAGGGAACACAAAAATGAAACTTCTCAATTTTGGATTGAATTTGTAACTAACCCAGAAATTCAACTACCAGAGTATAAAAATATTCAAAACACTACTAATCCTACTAGATACCAAATTCTTCAGGCATTATCATATTATAGTGATCAATTGCCTAATATTGAATTGAACCTCCTCTTAAAAGATAAAGCAGTGATCGAAGCACTAAAGCAACTTAAAAAAGATAACATTTTTGAGTAGAAAGTAAGCGGTTACAAGTCTATAGTCAGGTAGCTATAGTCTTACAATTTTTAGCTTTTGTTATTGTATGCCTTCTTCTAAGATTCGACTTTAAACTCTTTTATCGTTTTCGCAATAATATCACAACACTGGTGTAATTCGTCTTCTGTCATCACCAATGGCGGCGCAAATCGAATTATATTTCCATGTGTTGGTTTAGCTAATAAGCCATTGTCTCTAAGTTTGACACATATATCCCAAGCTGTAGAACTGTCTTCCGTGTCATTGATAACAATGGCATTTAACAATCCTTTACCACGTACGAGCACCACAAGCTCAGATTCATTGACCAGATCTTGCATTCTCTCTCTAAATATTTTTCCCAATCGCTGAGCATTTTGCGCAAGCTTCTCTTCTTTGACCACCTCTAGTGCAGCTATTGCCACTGCACAAGCTAGTGGATTACCACCGAAAGTACTACCATGCTCTCCTGGTCTGATACACATCATGATGTCATCGTTTGCCAAGACGGCTGATACGGGAAATACTCCTCCAGATAAGGCTTTTCCGAGAATCAATATATCTGGCTTTACCTCTGGCTTATTTTCGCAATGCCCAGCACAAGAGCAATTACCGCAAGTCGCGAGTAGCTTTCCAGTACGTGCTATACCTGTCTGTACCTCATCTGCAATAAAAAGCACATTATTTTCTTTACAGATTGCTTTTGCTTCAGGTAAGTAGTGAGCGTCTGGCACGACTACTCCCGCTTCTCCTTGTATTGGCTCTACTAAAAAACCAGCTACATTAGGGTCTTGTAATGCCTCTCTTAATGCATCAAGATTATTATATTCAATGATTTCGACCCCTGGCATGAATGGACCAAATCCAGTTCTACTTGAAGGATCTACACTGGCTGATATAACTCCAAGGGTACGACCATGAAAGTTACCCGAGGCGAAAATTATTTTCGCAGTATCCTTGGCTAGACCTTTTTTTTCATAGGCCCACTTCCTACAAAGTTTGATGGCCGTTTCTACTGCTTCTACACCCGTGTTGATAGGTAGTATTTTATCATAATCAAAATACTCCGTCATATACTTCTCATAGGGGCCAAGCTTATCGTTGTAGAAGGCTCTAGAGGTCAAGGTCAAGGTATTTGCTTGATTTTGTAGCGCTCCTATAATTTTCGGATGGCAATGCCCTTGATTTACGGCAGAATATGCACTCAAAAAATCAAAATATCTTTTGCCTTCTGCATCCCAGACATATACACCTTCTCCTTTAGCCAATACTACAGGTAGCGGGTGATAATTATGTGCTCCATATCGATCTTCTAAGGACATCAATTCTTGAGAATTCATTTGTGCTATTGCAGTCATCATTCGAGTTTTTCTGATTGTTGGTATTCTATAGGGTGAAGTTATATTTATAATACGAGATGACCAATAATTAATCGCTACTATCAAGCTCTTTGAGTAGCTTTGTCTTCCATATGTCCACCCAAGTAAAACCAAATACGGCTCTCATTATACTTGCCTTTTTTGCAATCTACATCATATGGGGTACGACCTATTTATTCGTAGCCATATTGCTGGAAGAACTTCCTCCATTTATGTTAGCGGGAATTCGGTTTATTTTGGCATCATTACTCATCACTGCTATTCTTCCTTTTGTCAAACATAAAGAAAGGCCAAGTAAGTCGCAGTTTAAAAATGCTATCATTGGTGGTACCTTTTTCCTCATATTAGGAAATGGGATGATGAGTTGGGCATTACAATATATAGATTCAGGATTTGCCTCATTGATCATATCTGCTCAACCTATGATTATATTGTTGATGTTGTGGGTATTATATGGTCAAAAGATTAAAGCCCAATCATATCTAGGTGTTGCATTAGGAATTATCGGAATCTACCTGCTCGTTGCACAGGATCAATTGGTGTATTCTGATGATCAATGGTGGGGGTTATTAGCCGTGGTCAGTTGTTTATTTACTTGGGGTTATGGTAGTTTATTCGTTGCAAAAGCGGACATGCCCAAGACTTTTCTTGTCAATACAGGTATACAAATGATGTTCGCAGGTTGTGCAATGGTGCTCATCAGTCTAGTGATAGAAGACGTAGATGGTATAAGATGGACCCAATTAAGTTCTAAAACCATCTTTTCTATGTTATATCTTATCATATTTGGATCGGTCGTGGCATTCACCGCTTTCAATTATTTATTGAAATATGTCTCACCTGAGAAAGTGAGTACCTCAACGTATATCAATCCAATCGTTGCTTTGTTTTTAGGATGGTATGTATTGGATGAGGTAGTGACTCTACAATCTATTTTTGCAGCAGCGATACTACTTCTTGGGGTTTACTTTATTAATAGTAGTCGGTTTGAGAAATCTAGGAAGGTTTAATCACTTCTTACCAAATACCCAAAGATCCTGAAAATCCAAAGTCTCATTTTTTTTAGAAGGATCATCCCAATGCCCCTTATGTTCTGATATAATTTCAAATCCCGATGCCAGAATTTGAGAGATTAACCACTCCTTTGCAAAAGCAACATTAGCAGATTTTACCTTTTCATCCATAAGCGCATAGCTTTCGTATTGATACGGAAAACTAAACTTTGGATTCGATTGTAATCGTGCTTCATTCTCGTAAGAGAAACAAGTAAAAAATACTCGTCCATCAGAATCAAGACATCTATGCATTTCCTTTAAATATTGAGACACCTCATCAGGAAGCATATGTGTAAAAACAGAAATCAAAAAACAGAAATCAAAGCTGCGATCTTCGTATGGAAAAATGAACTCTGATGCCGAATCCAGTTTTGCAGTATATAGATCATTGTCCAATGCGATGTGTCGAAAATTAAAGTTTGGATGTTTTGTACTAATATTCTTTTGACACCAATCCACTCCTGTTTTAACCAGATCAAAGCCTTCATATCTAGCTGTTGGACTCAGATATGTTGTTAATGGAATGGCCATACGACCTATACCACTGCCTATGTCTAATACCCGATCAGTAGGTTTAAGAGCTCCATATTTTTTGAAATAGCCTAAAAATCGATTTCCAATTTCTATAAAATTTCCA
>JAHDGW010000108.1 GCA_020631635.1 Saprospiraceae bacterium | reverse complement strand
TACCCTCTCGTTTGATCTCTTTAATCTTGTCCAATTCAATGCCGCTTGCGTCAAAATTGACTTTCATAATTTCAAAATCATCGCTGACTAGGTAGCTCTGGTTATATTTATAATCTCGTAATAGTTTTATCTTTTCAAGCGACCAAAAAGGGTGTTCAAGAGGCTGTACATTGATTTGTTTTCCTTCTGCTATGTCTACGATACTAAGTTCTTTATTCGGTATATCTAGGACATAGAGCGAATCATTTTGCACTATACTTAGTACATTTATGGAACCCGCGATCACATTACTGAAGTATGATATTTTCTTCTGTAATCCATTGCTTACCATGAGATCACTCAGTACACCACTCCAATTACCATCAGCAACCTTATTCTCTTGGAAGAATCCATAATCAATAGCATTTTCATCACTTCCACCTGTTGTGATATAATACAATCTCATGATCTCACGAAATTCAACATACACCTCCTCAAGATCAGCTTGATCGATCACTGTTTTTAAATTTACAGCTTTACCATCTTGGATTTTATCTAACGCATAACGCTTTCCAAAGCTATCTTCCCTAAATAGTATCAAATAGTTGTACCCTTTGTAAAGACATGGGTGTATCTGCTCATTGTAGAGTTTTCGAGGATAATTTCCGCTGAGTCTCAACTCTGCCACATCGAATAACTCTGCTCCATATTCATCTCCTACTAAATGTATACCGCCAAGACAGCTCTGATGCATTTTTCTATATTCTGTAACTAGTTCTTTTTCAGTCAAAAGGGTACCATCAGGAGTATACAGGTAGAGTTTTCTCTTCAAACCCTCTAATCCAAGGATAAGAAAGTGATTTTGATAAATCATAAAATCTAGGATGATCCAGTCTTCTCGGTTAAATAGGCTTTCTTGCCCTATGATCACAGGTGATTTTAATTGAAATCTCTCGGGCTTTAAACTAATGATAATCGAATCAGGAATACTTGAAATAATCGTATCCAAAGTTTCGTAGCCGAAATAGTCCGCTTGTATGACTAGTTTCTCTTCATTTACTCTTTGGTATTTGAATGTTCCTGTATCATCGGTGATGATGGTGTCTTGATTGATAGCAACAAAGGCAAAGCTGAGCGGATCACCGTTTTCACTAATAATTTTACCAGGAATGTATTGTTGAGCTTGTATACAAGTTAGCGGTAGCAAAATAAATGAAAGTATAATCGATATACTTTTGAAGTATGATAGTATATGACCGCGTTGCATACTTATGATAAAGCTATTGAATAAGATAGGTTGCGTCTGCATTATAAAAATTTTCCGCCTTAGCTTATAAGAGACATGGTATTGGATTATCTATCCAATTTTTTAGTGATCACTTGATGTCTATGATCTGTTACCCTTGTATAGCAGATATAACAATATTTAGAATCTACAACCATCCTCGGAAAACCAGATTTTCTACGATCGTCCATTTTCCAAAGCTTAGATTTTTTGAAGTCATGAGTTTCAGGATCATAAGTGCCATGCATCAAGTAGTTTTGTTCCTGATCATACTCCATCCAAATGATCTCTATTCTTTGATCATCTGAAAACTTAATATCAAAACGACCCAAACTCAAAGAATCGTTGAGGATGATACTGGTATCCATTCTCATACGCTTACGATCATAAATATTTAGACCTACCTGAAAATCCTGTTCGTTTTGCATATAGCTCAGAGTGGCTAGATAGTTTTCGCTACTAGCTATAGCAGGACCATTGACTGGACAACTGCTTGTTTCCCAATGGATGGTATCGAGCTGAATTGGTTTTGACCAAGTGGAGTCTCTTCCAATTTTAATCACATTATCTCGATATTCTGCCATAGAGCGATCTCGATATACCACGTACTTGGTTTCGTCATATATGGTAAAATCCGTTTGGCAGCAGTCGCAGATCCGATAGTCGAGTTCTTCATCATGAATAATTACACCTTCAGTATCAAATCTCGCATAACGAAGCGTCATCGCTCCGTGATCCACTTTTGTATTTCGACCATCGAGCCAAACAGCTGACATTTCGTTTCCTTCAGGATGAAGGCTCAAAAATCCGTGCTCTGCATTGATTCCATCTTGATTAAGGATGAATTTATAATTCCAAGACTTTAGATCGCCTTTTGATATTGCAATATGTACATCGTAGTCATAGGTGCCTCCGGCACTTTTTTGCAACCAACTTACTACATAGGTATCCTGATTTTCAAACTTTGCAAATGAAGGAAAGTCTGCCCAATTGACAAACCAGTCATTTCCCGAAGCTACAAGCTGCTTTTCTTTGAAAATATTCGATTCTAATTTAGAGATATACAGCCCATCACTGCTATCAGGCAACATTTCGATCCAGCTTAGGTAGATCTCTCCATCTTCATCTTGAAATAGATTTGAGGCCTCACTACTTGCTCCAGCAGGGTTTTCGATATCCATTATGTGCCAATTCTCTTCTACATTACACCGTATAAAAGCTAACACGACTATGACGATAAGTACTACTCTCATTCTCTATCTTTGCGATAAGATGAAGATACTATGATCTACTCACTATTTAAGTCATTGCATGTTATTGGGTTTGTAGCTTGGTTTGCCGGGCTATTTTATTTAGTACGTATGTTTGTTTATCATAAAGAAAGCGAACTCAAAGATGAGCCAGATCGGTCGATATTGGTGAAGCAATATGGACTCATGGAGTCTCGGGTATATGCGATCATCTGTAATCCTGCAATGATGATTACTTGGACTTTCGGTCTTGCCATGATCATACATAATGGCTATGATTGGTTTTCGGTGCAATATTGGTTGCATGTAAAAATTGTATTACTACTCGGTATGACTTGGTACCATCTGTGGTGCAAAAAAATGATCAATAAACTTGCTACCCGCACGGTCAACATTACGGATTTTCAATTCCGATTACTCAATGAAGTGCCTACACTTTTCCTCCTGAGTATAGTACTCATTGCTATTTATAAGAATCTAGCTAACTTTGGATATATATTCATGGCACTAATCGTATTTGCTGTGAGTTTATTTTTTGCGGCAAAGGCATACAAAAACTATAGAACGAAAAATCCAACAAAATGAAACGAACAAGATATTTCATTGATGTATAACTGCTCGCTCAGAGCATAGATTAACTTAATATTTTGTGGGTTTCTGAATGTATTTCAAAATTTTGCAGTTTATCTGCAAACAAAATTTTTAAAACAGATGAAAAAGTTTTTAATCTGGTTAGGTATTATTTTAGCCTCAATCATTGCTATTTACCTAATCATAGCAGCGATAGCTCCTAAGAGTCTACAGGTAGAAGAACAACTCGAAATGGATGCACCAGCAAATATGGTGTATAACGTAGTGAGTGATCTAGATACTTGGCCGTCTTGGTCTCCATGGCATCAGCGAGATACAGCAATGGTCATCAAATATGGTGATGTACGTAAGGGACTCAATGCATACTCAGAATGGACGAGCGAATCAGAAGGTAACGGAAATCAAAAATTTGTAGAAGTTGTACCAGGTGAAAGCATAAAAACTGAGATGCATTTTGAAGGCTTTGATGGTGCCAACTATGCCAATTGGGCATTTTCTGAAATGGACGGCAAGACAAAAGTATCTTGGAATATGGATGGTGCAGAGATGCCATTTTTATATAGGCCGATGGTTTTTTTGATGAAAGGAATGGTAAGTGATAGTTATAAACAAGGACTGGCCAACATAAAAACAATTGTAGAAAAACGAGCTAACGAAAAAATCTATGATGGCTATAAAATCAATGAAGTGATGCTAGAAGAGAGACATTTTGTGCTCAACAGACAGGAGATCCCAATGGCCAATATAACTCAGTTTTATCAGCAGAACTTAGGGTCTTTATTTGGTAAAGTGCAAAAGGCGGGAATCGAAATGGATGGTATGCCTTGTGGTTTATTTTTTAAATGGGACGAAAAAAATAATACAACAGATATGGCCGCCTCTATACCTGTAGCTGAAGCTGTAAATATAAAAGGTGCTTCAAGCCTAAGTATTCCTGCCAAAAAAGCGCTACAAGTGGATTACTACGGTGATTATTCAGGAACAGCGGCTGCACATAGCGCTATCGATAAATATATGAGTGACTATGGTCTGCTCAATGATGTACCTATGATAGAAGAATACCTCAGCGACCCAATGGAAGAAAAAGACCCTCAAAAGTGGTTGACAAGGTTGACATATTACTTGGCGGAGTAGAATCTGAATAAGCCTAAATTGAAAAGCTCGTTTTTAGTTATAGAAACGAGCTTTTTAATTTTATAGATCATCATCGTGAAACTTCTTGATGTCAAATTTTGTATTTTTAAATAGTGGATTTAAAAGAAGAAATACTGGCATATTTAAAAGAGCATAAGCAACGATACTTAGAATCATTTTCTATAACCGAAATAGCTTTATTCGGATCTATGAGTAATAACACTGAAAGTGATCAAAGTGATATCGATCTACTAATCGAATTTAAAGATCATACCTCTGATTTGTCCAAGAAAAAGAACTTATTAAAGGCGGAATTAAGTGAGCGCTTTAAAAGATCAGTAGATCTGTGCAGAATCAAATACATTAAATCTTATTTTCGAAAAAACATACTTGATCAAGCCATTTATGTCTGATAAAGATTGTGCAAACCTCTTGGCTATTGTAGAATCTTGTCATAAGATTAAAAGCTTTGCTACTAATATTTGGGATGCTGAAGCTCTTGCAGATGATGAAAAATCTCTAGACGCTATTCTCATGAACTTCATTGTTATAGGCGAATCTGTAAATCGTTTATCGGTAGAACTCACTTCCTCTATTGAACATATTCCTTGGGATTCTATTCGAAACTTTAGAAATATAATCGCTCATAATTATTTCGGAATTGACGTAGAAGAGGTTTGGCAGATTATTCACAATGATCTAGTACCCTTGAAAGATCAAACGCAAGAATTAATCAATTTAAATAAAGAGACTTAATATTTGAAGACTTTCATAAATACCGCTAATATTCTGTATCAGAAAGGGGTCCCTTTTTTATTTATCGTTGATTTCGAACTCCAGAAGCCAATTATTCTTCCACTTTCTGACCTTAGTGAAGATATTGAGTTTGTTACACCATTATTATCAAAGCGATCTAAAACTAGATTTGATAACACAGATAGAGAGCATTTTTTCGAACGATTCCCTATTGACCAAAAGATATATGAATCTCAGTTTGATATAGTTATGCATCATCTGCAAAGAGGAGATAGTTTTCTCACTAATTTGACTTGCAAAACTCCAATCATCACTAATGCTGAATTTACCGAAATACTAGATCGATCTAATGCACCATATGGGCTAAAGTACAGAGATGAGTTTGTGGTATTTTCTCCTGAGTCTTTTATCAAAATAGAAGGCGATAAAATAAGTACTTTCCCAATGAAAGGTACTATCGATGCCAATATTCCAAATGCCGCAGAGTTACTTCATAATGATCCGAAAGAGTCGGCAGAGCATGCCACAGTGGTAGATTTGCTTAGGAACGATCTGAGTATTGTCGCTCGTAAAGTAAGTGTAGATCGATACAAGTATATGGACCGAATAGAAACCACAGGGGGGCCACTGCTACAGATGAGTTCGCATATTTCAGGTCAAATAAAGACTGAATATCGAGATCGTTTTGGTGACTTATTAGCCGCATTACTTCCCGCTGGTAGTATTTGTGGAGCTCCTAAGAAGAAAACCGTAGAGATCATAGGAGCTGCTGAAGGAAAAGACCGAGGGTACTACACGGGAGTATTTGGAGTATTTGATGGCACTTCAGTAGATAGCGCAGTTATGATTAGATATATCGAGCAAGATGGTGGTCAGAAGTATTATAGATCAGGAGGTGGTATCACTTTCCAAAGTGATATGCAGACTGAGTATCATGAAATGATAGAGAAAGTATACCTGCCCCAAGCCATAACGAAGTCCAACCAAAAACCAAATCGAATTACTGGATAAATGCTTTTTGTAGAATCTATAAAGTTGTTGGATGGAGAACTCTACCGTCTGGCATATCACCAAAAAAGACTAGCTGATACCATAAAAAAATATCACCCTGATCATGAAATTCTAGACTTAGAAGATGTCATTTCTATAGAAGATTATCGAAAAAAGGGTTTATTCAAAGTAAGAATAGTATATGGTCAGAAGATAGAGTCCTTAGTTATCTCTCCGTATAAAATCAAAGAAATCAAATCTATAAAAGTGGTCGATGCTAATGAGATCTCCTATCCTTCCAAGTTTCTGAAAAGAGAAAATCTCAGCTATCATTATGAGCAAAAGGGGGATTTTGATGAGATATTATTTTCCAAGCATGGTCTACTTACAGATGCATATTACTACAATGTTGCTTTGAGTAAAAATGAGCAGTGGTATACTCCCAAAACTCCATTACTTCATGGTGTTATGCGAGCAGATCTGATCGATCAAGGTATCCTGATAGGACAAGACATCTCAGCGAAACATCTAGATCAATATGATAAGATATGCTTAATCAATGCCATGACTGAACTGGGTGAAATAGTTTTGGATATTGATTCGATATGTCAAAAATAGGATGCTGACTCATTCTTGATAGGTATACTCATTAGTGGTATATTGGGAAAAAATAGTAGATGATATCAAAGTCTTTGATACAAGAACAGCTAAAAAATATGCCCAATGAATTCACAATCGATGAACTTGTTGAACGGTTGATATTTATAAGTAAAATCGAATCTGGGCTTAAAGATCCTAATGGAGGGAATACTATTTCAGAAAAGGAATTAGAAATAGAAATGGAAAAATGGTTCAAATAAATTGGTAATTCAAGCGGTTGAAAACCTCCGTAATATCTACGAGTTTATTCCGGCAGATTCTATCTATTATGCTAAAAGACAAATCTCTAAAATTAAAACCCATTCATTGCAAAAATTTTCTAGAATTGGACGAATAGTACCTGAATTCAATGATCCTGATATTAAAGAATTAATAGAGGGTAGATATCGAATCGTGTATAAAATTATAGATCATTCAACAATTGATATTTTGACAATCCATCATTCTTCTAAAGATCAAATGGATATTGATGCTATCCATGTCTAATCCTCAATACTAGATTATTACCTTTGTGGTATTATGGCAACACCACGTACCGTAGCATTTCATACACTGGGCTGTAAGCTCAATTTTTCAGAAACTTCATCCATAAGGCGGCAGTTTGAAGATGCGGGATATGGAGTACTCAAGTTTGATGAAGGAGCTGATATGTATGTTATCAATACCTGCTCTGTGACGGACTTCGCAGATCGTAAATGCCGATATGAAGTACGTCGAGCACTCAAGCACAATCCTGATGCAAAGGTCATTGTAATAGGATGCTATGCACAACTCAAACCACAAGAAATAGCTGATATAGAAGGAGTAGATCTTGTACTCGGAGCGGCAGAGAAGTTTGAAATACTCAAGTATGTTGATGGCCTAGCTGGAGCCGAAGAAAAAGGAATGGTCGTCGCTGGCGATGTCAATCAAGCCAATACCTTTATCGATTCTTATTCTTTCGGCGACCGTACACGGTCATTTCTCAAAGTACAAGATGGTTGCGACTATAAATGCTCATTCTGTACCATACCACAGGCAAGAGGAGCAAGTCGATCCGATACGGTGGAAAATGTACTGAAAAATGCGAGAGCAATAGCCGCAAAAGGGACCAAAGAAATCGTATTGACGGGTGTCAATCTTGGAGATTTTGGCAACGGTACGGAAGTAATAGAAGGCATAAAACCTCGTAAAGAAGCGCTCTTCGCTGATCTGATCAAAGAACTTGATCAAGTAGAAGGTATAGAACGATTTCGGATATCTTCCATTGAGCCTAATCTACTTACAGAAGAGATCATCGAGTTTGTAGCTCAGAGTAATAGATTTTTACCTCACTTTCATGTGCCCTTACAGTCAGGTTCGGATAAGATCCTGAAACTTATGAGGCGACGCTACAAGTCTGATCTTTATCAATCTCGTGTATCGGCGATCAAAAAGCATATCCCACATTGCTGCATAGGAGTAGATGTAATCGTGGGCTTCCCAGGAGAGACGGATGATGATTTTTTGGATACTTATAACTTCTTGAAAGACTTAGACATCAGTTATCTGCATGTCTTTACCTATTCTGAGCGAGCGAATACTCCTGCTGCAGAAATGCAAAATGTAGTACCAATAGCAAAGAGAAGAGAACGATATGAAATGCTCAGAATATTATCGGAGAAGAAGAAGCGAGCGTTTTATGAAGAGTACATAGGAAGTACTCAAACCGTATTACTAGAAAAATCAAAAAACGAAGATTTTTACACCGGCTTTACAAGCAATTATATCAAAATAAATATTCCATCTAAGGGTCTAGAAGTGAATGATATGGTAGATATAAAACTTGTGTCTATCAATGATAAATGCAATGTAGAGGCTGCCTTGGTATAATTAGAAAAATACTCCAGCCGAAAGCGTTATATAATCCACTTTAGAATCAGGAATCTCTCGGTATGCATTGATAAAACCTTTTTGATATTCTAGATCTATAGTTATAAAACTAAGGTCGATACCCAGACCTACTACCCCACCGAGAGAGCTATCATTGAGTTGATTATAAGGTGCATTAGCGGAGATAGCTTCATCGTCATAACTATTGACATAGTCTAATGAGCCCAATACCTTGAGTCTAAGCTTCATTTGGTTTATTTTGGTTAGATAAAATCCTAACCCCCAACGCCCTTTGATCAAAGAGAGATTGGCATCATTACTAAAAAAATTAGGGGAGCCCTGAGATACAAGACTCATCCGATGATATTGTACTCCTCCGGTGAAGAACATTTTGGTATCGGCAAACATACGTACATCTACACCTAAGAAGTAACCATAATGGGCTTGACCAGATTGTGTGATCTCAGATTCACCATTGGTAGATACGGATATTCCTGCATGCGGCGTAATACCTGATTGGCCCCACATCATTAATGAACTGAATATTAATACGCTTGAAAATACTATTTTATTAATCATCTTATAAGATTCGTACTTTATGTAGACTCAGGTGCAAAGAGTAAGCCACACTTTAATTTCAGAATGTTAAACTTTACGGATGTACTAGGCTGCGATAATTAGCTTACTTTTACAAATACATTAATTGCTCATTATATTATGTATCCAGATTTATCCTATTTTTTTCATGATCTTATAGGCACCCCGGTAGATAATTTTTTTTCAATTTTTAAAACCTTTGGGCTATTCCTTGCCATGGCATTTTTTGCTAGTGGGTATATTTTATACTTAGAGTTTGTAAGGAAAGAAAAAGAAGGGATTCTCAAGCCGTTTAAAAAAGTTGTTACAGTCAGTGAAAAAGACTTTTATCAAGCTGTAGCAGGTAATGCGCTATTAGGGTTTTTTATAGGATGGAAGCTACCCGCAATCATCAGTGCATTTGATGTATTTAAGGCTGATCCCGCAGGTATAATATTTTCTAGTACTGGGAATATTGCTACTGGTGTATTAGCTGCTTTAGTGATAGGCGCATATGGTTATTTCTCTGGTAAAAAAGGCTTCGAAGCAAGATACGGCACCCATGAAATGAATATCTACCCGAGACAAAAAATATCTGATATCGTAGTGATCGCTGCCATCTCAGGTGTAGCTGGAGCACGTTTATTTTCAGTCCTAGAAAACTTGGATGCTTTTTTTCAAGACCCTTTGGGTACGATTTTCAGCGGTAGTGGGTTGACAGTATATGGAGGACTATTAGTGGCAACGATTGCAGTACTATATTTTGTCAAAAAATGGGGTATGCCCATCCTTCAAGTCATGGATGCTGCAGCACCATCCATCATCATAGGAATGTTAGTCGGTAGACTAGGGTGTCAGTTTTCTGGTGACGGCGACTGGGGTATCGTCAATACAGCAGCTAAACCAGATTGGTTTATATTCCCAGACTGGGCGTGGTCATACAACTACCCGCATAATGTAAATAAAGCTGGAGTACTCATGGATGATTGTGTAGGCCTACACTGCACCGAACTCATACCTGGCGTATACCCGACCCCTATTTATGAGGTGCTCATGATGGCTATCATTTTTGCCGTACTATGGAGTTTACGTAAAAAACTTAGTGCTCCAGGAGTTCTATTTTTTGTTTGGATGATCATGAGCGGTATCATGCGCTTTCTCATTGAATTTATACGAGTCAATGATCGATATGAGTTTTTAGGATTCAGTGGATCACAGGCGCATTGGATCTCAATAGGATTTATGATCGTGGGTATACTTGGTATCGTTATACTATGGAAAAAACATCAAAAAGAACTAGCTC
>JAHDGW010000107.1:8324-10446 GCA_020631635.1 Saprospiraceae bacterium | reverse complement strand
CAGTAAAGTAGCTACTCAATTTGTCTACAAATAGATCTAGCTTATCTTCAGGTACGAGGCAGTAGTCTCCTGTGACGCATATTTGCCCCCGTTTGACTGCCTTTACCCCCGCAATCATAGCGATGGTGTCGTCATGGATAGCATCACGATGTACGATGACTGGGCTTTTACCTCCGAGCTCAAGCGTTACCGGCACTAGATTTTCGGCAGCACTTTTCATCACTAATTTTCCTACATGACCACTACCGGTATAGATTAAGTGATCCCAGGCTAATGTAGGAAAATACTTAGCAAGCTCAAGATCACCATTGACTACAGCTACAAGATCTTCATCAAAAGTATCTTTGATCATCTTTTCCATTACAGCTCCACATGCAGGACCTAGATCCGAGGGCTTTATAATGACTCGATTGCCCGCGCCTAAAGCATCTATTGTAGGGCCTAGGCCGATATCAAATGGAAAATTCCAGGAGACCATATTGCCTGTTACGCCTTTGGGATGTGATTTGAGGTATATTTTGGCATTGCCCTGCGTTATCAGATTCCCGGTACGAGCTTGTGGCTTCATCCACTTTTTCAGTTGCGCAGTATTATACTTTACTCGTTCCATCATACCGATGATCTCTAGGAGATCTCCAGCTCTCTCGGAGTGACCTCCAAAATCTTGATTTAGAGCATCTAATATTTCTCGTCGATGCTTTTTTAGCATGTTGGGTATACGAGATATGCGCTCTTTACGAGTAGTTAAAGTTGGATAAGGATCTTTTAAGAATGCAGCCTTTTGTTTTTGAAAGATTCGAGTTAGTTCCTGGATGACTATTTGGTCTTTAGCTGATGTAGCGGTATGCATACTGCTGTTATTTTACATTAATATAATTGTATTGCTGCAAATAGTAGGATCTGTATAGTAATAATATTGCTATTGAGTCAAAAGAATCACCCTATAGGGTTAGGTAATCATACGATTCGTAAAGCCATATTTGTCGTAATAATTTAAAGATTTATAATGAAAAATTTAGTCAGTACTCTTGTGATGTTTTGCATGATTTCGATCACAATTTTTGCTCAATCACCAGAACTACAAGTTTTGAATACAGATAGTGGAAATGCAGTACGATTACAGGCTCTCAATTCCGGAAGGAATGTATTATTTGGTGAAAATACAGGTAAGAATCTAGGACCTGCTAATCCTTTTACAGGCGACGGTATGTTTAATATCATGTTGGGCTCGGGGGCAGGAAGAGATTGCGTTGATTGTGTTCAGAATGTCTTGATCGGGAGAAATGCGGGAGTCAGTAGAACTTCTGGCAATGGAAATACTTTTGTTGGTTCATTTTCAGCGGAAGGATCGGCTTTCGGAGATAATAATACATATTTAGGGTCAAGTACAGGCCATGGAAATAATGGAAATGGAAATACTTTTTTAGGTCATGGAGCGGGTAAATTTTCATCTGGAAGTAATAACGTATTCCTTGGATTTAAATCAGGAGAAAATTCTACCGGAGACAATAAATTAATGATCCATAACTCTACTGGAGGGCAAAATGATGTTTTGATTTATGGTGAATTTGATAATAAGCTACTCAGGGTCAATGCTCGTCAGGAGATCATCATTGATCAAAGTACAGAACAAGGATTATCAGTGACGAAAGTAGGGAGTACATCCAATGATGAACCAGCTATAGAAGGGGTACATGTATCATCAGACTATTATGGCGTGGGTGTTCGAGGACGTTCCAAATGGAAAGGTGTAGAAGGTATTGCAGAGGGTGATGGAGGTGGAGCTTATTACGGTCTTTATGGTAGTAGTCTAAGTGCTAATACTGGTATAAACTATGGTGTTGCAGGGTTTTCATATAATGGACAATCAAATTATGCTATTGCAGGTTTTGCATCCGCTATTCCAAATTCATACGCGGGTTATTTTAGCGGTAATGCTTTGATAACAAATGAGTTAGAAGTCCAAGGAGGTGTAAAAATAAGTGATACTGATCTTGGTTCTAATGCAGACGATGATATTATCAATAGAACAACGAGTATGAGGTACTTCATGGCAGTATCCACGGGTAGCTTCCCTTCAAACTCAGGTGGCCCTAATGATCAAGTGCTGGTAGGTGAGGTG
>JAHDGW010000107.1:0-8314 GCA_020631635.1 Saprospiraceae bacterium | reverse complement strand
TGAAAATACCAAAAATGTACTCATTAAATTTATTGGTGCCTGTGTAGGCTGTGCCATGGCAGAGATCACATTAAAATATGGAATTGAGGAAGCTATACGAGAGCAGGTGCCCGAGGTGAATGAAATTATTACCTTATAGTTTTACACCAGCAGGATGGCTACCATGTGAGGGACAAGAACTATTAATTGCTGATTATAACTCATTATTTGCTTTGTTAGGAACTAATTATGGAGGCAATGGTACTACGACCTTCAGATTGCCTGATATGCGAAATGCGATTCCAAATCACAATTAGTCATGATTATGAACGGTTTAGGTTCGTTTTATAACCTTTGATTGATCTTTACAAATATTCAAGAGCTCACGGATGGATTGGTTGAGAACGGGATGATTCCAGTTGGGTATGATCTCCTCGAGAGATGCTAATACAAATTTCCGCTGATGAAGTCGAGGGTGGGGCACTTGCAAGTCCTTGTGATCAATAACTATTTGATCAATAAAAATAATATCAATATCAAGCGTTCGAGGTCCCCAGCGAAACGCTGTTTTTTTATCAAGTAGTGTCTCGATAGCTTGTATTTTTTCAAGAATCTGATGAGGCTTGAGTCCGCTTTTCAAAATAATAGCTTGATTCAGAAAATCTGCTTGATCGGTAACACCCCATGCGGCGGTTTCATAGATAGAAGAGTTGCGGATTATTTTACCGACATACATATCTAAAAGAGCAATACCTTTTTCAAGATATTGCTCTCTGTTTTCCATATTACTTCCTAGATGAAGAACTACTTCATGCATCGTTTTAGCAGTATATTATTTTTTGAGTCCGATAGCTATCAGGTATTTGTTCAATTCTTCTCGTACCACAGGGAATAAGAAGAATAAACCAATCATATTAGGGAATACCATGGCAAATATCATCGCATCGGAGAATGCCCATATGGATCCCATATTGGCAGCTGCACCTATGATTATGAATATACAAAATAGGACCTTGTAAGCTAAGTCAGTTGCTTTTCCACGTCCAAATAGAAACTTCCAAGACTGTAAACCGTAGTATGACCATGATATCATGGTAGATACGGCAAAGAGTACTACGGCGATAGTTAAGAATATATTGGAGTATGGAATGTACTGAGCAAAAGCTTGGGCGGTGATTCCTGCTCCTTCATATGATATTCCATCTATCATAACGGCTCCACTACCATCGGCGCTTACATCTACACCATACTCAAATGCACCACCTGAGTTAAAAATCACAATCACCAGCGCTGTCATTGTACAGATGACCACCGTATCTATGAATGGCTCTAATAAGGCCACTAGTCCCTCTGATGCAGAGTATTTTGTTTTTACGGCACTATGCGCAATTGATGCTGAACCAGCACCCGCTTCATTGGAGAATGCAGCTCTTTTGAATCCTACTAACAATACTCCGATAAGTCCACCTACTACGGTAGCTCTAGGGCTAAAGGCCTCTGAAATGATGCTTGATATTGCTGAACCTACAAGGTGATAATTGCTACCTATGATATAGATACAGGCGAGGATATATAAAACCGCCATGAAGGGAACAACTTTTTCTGTAACAGACGCGATACGCTTGATACCACCAATAATAATGATGGCAACAAGGATAGCTAGACATAAGCCTATTAAGGCTCCGGCTCCTGTGCTTTCTAGTTGGAGTAAATCCTTAATAACAATGGTTGCTTGGTTGGACTGTGCAGCATTTCCACCACCAAATGATCCTCCAATACAGAATATGGCAAAGAAGATACCTGCTATCTTTCCAAAAGTAGCAAAACCTCGCTCTTTCAACCCTTTGGATAGATAATACATCGGCCCACCGTACACAGTACCATCTGGACCTATATCTCTATATTTTACTCCAAGAGTACATTCTACAAACTTTGTTGACATACCGAGTAGACCACAGATAATCATCCAGAAAGTAGCACCTGGGCCACCAAGCGCAATGGCTAATGCTACTCCGGCTATATTTCCATTACCCACAGTACCAGAGACGGCCGTCGCAAGCGCTTGGAAGTGGGTTACCTCTCCGTCTTTACTCTCATCTCTGATGGTATCTGGGATATCTCCATCGATAGCGGCATCTGGTGAAGCTCCATCATGTTTTTCTATATCATCGTATTTACCTCTAACTACATTTATCGCCGTACCAAATCTTCGGATATTGATAAAACCAAAGGCGATGGTAAAAAATAATGCTGCGAATACGAGTAACATCAATACAAAAGGGGTACCTCCTATTTTGAAAAATATAACGTTAGAGAAAAAGTCAGAAATAGGTTTGAATGCTTCATCGATTCTTTGGTCAAGTCCTTTTTCGGCTTCTTGTGCAAAAACAAATACGGGAGCTAAAAGTAATAATAGGGCTCCACTCAACTTCTGAAATATTTTTTTCATGCTAATCATTGGTATTAATCAAGCTCTTAAGGTAGGCTCTTATCTGCATTTAGCAAAGAATCCCTACTATTTATTACTACACTTCAACGAGAATTTGCTTGGAATTACAATAGAGAATCTTCAACTTTAATGGTCTAGATGGAAAAGCATTCTTCAAAAAATAAGAATAAATACGGCCTGCTGAGAAAGCTAGTGGACTCGAGTATCATTGATATGGCTGGTGCTTTGTTTATCATTATGCTGTGTTGGTATAGAGACTTTCAAGGCACTTATTTTTATCAAGGAGAAGTCCAATTTGGAATTGAATTGGATCAGCTTATCGGTATGATTAGCAAAGGGGCATATCCGCTTGGTATAATTTCTATCCTAGGAGCATGTTTTTCACTATTGAGTACAAGATTCATAGGCAAACAATTAAATTCTGGTAATGCGATTGGGATATTTACCTCTATTATTTCGGGTGTTCATGACTTCTTGTTTGGAAATCGATCCGCGGTGATTACTTATCCAATTTCCTTACTTTTAAATACAGCTTCTTTTGCTAAATGGTCACAGGGAGTGAGTGTTAGATATAAGGATAGCATGTATTATGCGGCGGTGACTATAGGTATGATCCTTGGATTTGTACTCGTTTACTTAGGAGCATATCTTTTTGGTGGCAAGACAGAACATAGCTTTTTGATCGTTGTCAGCATCACGTTCGGACTTTCTATCGGTGCTAACTTTGCGAATATCTTTAAATACGAAGAAACGTGGTTGAGTTGGATGATTTATAACATTGTTCAGTTGATTAAAAATATCATGTTGCTCAATATCGCCAATGTAGGGAAATATATTTTCTATATGGCCAATGCTGTAGTGACTTGGTTAGATTGGAAATTTAATGGGGATAATTGAAGTTAGGTTACGGGGTTACGGGGTTACGGGGTTACGGGGTTACGGGGTTACGGGGTTACAGGGTTACTTGGGTTACATGGAGTCATGGATACGGTGTTTAATGAACAGTCTCATCAAATTATAAATGGTATACATCCTTGTCTCCTCCATATCTAAAAACCCAAAAAGCCCCCAAACTTTCTGAAAAGCAACACTTTAAAACTCCTAATACCCTAATACCTTAATACCTTAATGCCTTAATACCTCGATGCCTTGATACCTCGATGCCTTGACACCCCTGACACCCTTGTAACCCTTGATACCTTAAGCCGCTTCTTCTTTATATAATCCCGGCCAATTCACCACCTTTATCAAATAATCGATCAACTCGATCAGAAATCTCAGGATCTGTAACTAACTCTGGAGCATGATGTGGTTTGATACGAGCATCGATAATGATGGGGCCTCTGCATCCCCAATGCTTAAATTCAGTGAATGCATCAACACCATAGATATCATGGCTAGGGTTTGCTCTTGTAAAAGTTGCCCATAAATAATTATTATGAGTAGCTGCTATAAAGTCAGCATCATCACATACGATGACCATAGCAATCCCCGATAAGTCAGATTGGCGAAGATGATGGTCTAGGGTATCCATCTCGGTTTTAGCATTTACATAGTTGTCAAATGCGGAACTGCTGAGTGCAAGGATACCTTTTTGTACCATCGCTGCACCTGATATATGAGTAGGTAGGCTCTCGATAGTTGGTTTTTCAGTAGCCAATGTTCTGATAGGATCACCACAGCAAGCGATGACTACTTTAGATCCTGCATTCCAGCCGGTGCCAGAGTAGTCTAAGGTATCAATGGTAGTTTTAGTTTGGAAGTGCAGATCACGGGTCCAATCTACTCTTTCTAAGAAATGCTCAAAGTAGTGTCCTGTATCATGTGTATTGAGGCGATCAGAATCACCATCAGCAGCGATGAATAAAAATTTTGCCAAGCTAGTCTGCCCCGAACCTAAGATACGATTGGCGATGGTCAATATTTCTTCAGGTTTGCGTTCTCTGAAGGGCATATATCGCTCACTGCCTATGGCGATTAATAATGGGTGAACTCCAGCAGCATCCACAGCATTGATTTCTTTCAATCCAGGAAATTCGCCAGGAGTAAGCGCCTCTACAAGTTTGTGTATTAAGTAGCCAAAACTACTATCCTCTTGCGGTGGGCGACCTACAACGGTAAAGTGCCACAATGGATTTTTTCTATGATATACTCGGTCAACTTTCATAAATGGAAATTCGTGCTCTAGACTATAATAGCCCAAGTGATCTCCAAATGGTCCTTCTGGTTTTTTGATCCCTTTCTGTATCGTACCCGTAATCACGAAATCGGCGTCGGCAGATACAATATGGCCTTGATTATCCTTAAAATATCTAAAAGATCTTCCCGCAAGCATTCCCGCAAAAGTCAATTCGCTGAGCCCCTCCGGCATTGGCATTATAGCTGAAAATGCATGTGAGGGTGGTCCTCCAATAAAAATAGATGCTTTGAATGGCTTATCCGTTCGATTATAGGCTTCATGATGGACTCCTATACCTCGATGTATCTGATAATGTAATCCGATCTCTTCATTTAAAGAATACTCGTTGCCAGATAGCTGGATACGATACATTCCCAAATTAGACTGCATCATCGAGTCATTATCTGGTGGTAATGTAAATACTTGTGGTAAGGTGACGAATGCCCCTCCATCCATTGGCCATGATTTGATCAAGGGTAGTTGATCTATAGTAGTTTGTCCATATTTACTGGGTTTAGAAAATATCGCTTTTCTTGGCAGAGCTGTTAAGGCCGTAAAAGGAGCACTCGCATACCGCAATGGATTTTTGAAAAAATTTGCAGGATCCGCTTTGAGTTCAGTGACTTTCTTGACCTTATCTAGTGTTTTTCTAAAGATGAAATCAGTACGATCATAAGTGCCATAAATGTTAGATATTGCCTGAAATGGACTACCTTTTATCTTTTCAAATAATAAAGCTGGACCCTTAGCATCGAAAATACGTCGATGGATCTCCGCTATTTCTAAGTTAGGATCTACTTCTGTTTTTATTCGGATGAGCTGACCACTTTTCTCAAGATCATCAGCACATTGTCGCATAGAACTATACATCATGTAAACCTAACAAGCCACTTTCTCTTTTGCTTAGAGATAAGTACTGTTTCTTCTCTCTAGAGGCAGAAATTAGTTTATATATTTGAATTAACAATACATTTTATGAAGGCATACCAAGACTTGCTTGCTCATTTATTAGCGCATGGAAATGACAAACCTGACCGCACAGGAACAGGAACGCTCAGTACGTTTGGTTATCAGATGAGGTTTGATCTACAGGAGGGTTTTCCGATGGTTACTACTAAAAAGCTTCATTTAAAGTCCATCGTACACGAGCTATTATGGTTTCTCAAAGGGGATACCAACGTAAAGTATCTCCAAGAAAATGGTGTACGCATTTGGAATGAATGGGCGGATGAAAATGGAGATCTTGGTCCCGTATACGGTAAGCAATGGCGACGGTGGGAGAGTCCGACAGGTAAAGTCATTGATCAGATTCAATATTGTATTGATTTGATTAAAAATAATCCAAGTAGCCGAAGAATACTAGTCAACGCATGGAATGTAGGAGAACTTGAAGATATGGCATTGACTCCATGTCACTGCCTTTTTCAGTTTTATGTGGCGGATAATAAACTATCATGTCTTCTCTATCAAAGATCAGCAGATACATTTCTTGGAGTGCCCTTTAATATAGCTTCCTATGCATTATTGACCATGATGATGGCACAGGTTTGTGGTTTGGAGTATGGCGAGTTTATACATCATTTTGGTGATGTACATCTTTATAAAGATCATCTAGAGCAAGCAAAATTACAACTTAGCAGAGAGCCAAGGAACTTACCGATCATGAAGCTTAATCCCATGATTAAAAATATTGATGATTTCACTTTTGATGATTTCAAACTCGAAGGATACGATCCTCATCCACATATAAAAGCTAAGGTATCGATTTAAAGGGTTAGGATTTTGTGATTCTCATGACTTCAGCGGTATCTCCTCTTTTAACCAAAATTTGATAAATGCCAGCGGGAAATGAAGAAACATCTACCGTAATAGTATTTCTTCCTCTTTCATTCCTTACTTCGTCTTCAAGCATAAGTTCGCCTTTGAGGCTGTAAATCTCCCAGGTCATGATTTCTTCGAGGGTAGAGTTTATCTCTAAATTAAATGTCTCGAAGGTAGGATTAGGATATACATTACTGACAAAGCTTGCATCTTGTCTTTCAATAAATATTATATCTGAGAGTTGTTCTGATTGATCAAAATCTACGGATCGTAGGCGATAGTATGTTTTACCCCATGGTTTTTCATCGATGAGACTATAATCGTTAATAGAGTTAGGGTCATTTTGAGATTGTACTCTACCGACCTCATGCCAAAAACCTAAACCATCATAAGATTTTTCTATAATTTGATATTGGCTATTTATTTCGCTAGTCGTAGACCATGATAATTTATTGGATAGACCTTCTTGTTCGGCTGTAAATGAAAGTAGTTCTAAGGGCAGTGCTTGAGTTTGAGTATTGATAAACCCAAATCCGCCACCTCCCAATAAATCGGGCACCATATATTGAGCATAATGATCAGTACCATAATTACCATAGGTAAATTCACCCTGAGTTCCTTGGTAGGTAGCAAATTCATCTATCTCTATTTCTTGATGGCATTCATTTCCATTCACAGATAGATCCTCATTGCCTATTACTTTAAAATGCACGGCTTGCAAATGATCAAGGCCAAAAGGATTATTATCTGCAAGAGAGTTAAATTCCGCGCTTTTGTAATAGCTACGGATTTCTATTGGATTATGGGGTTGTGTCATTGGGTTGAGATTCCATGTTCTATGTGAAACCCACCAATAAGGTACACTGGCGTATGGCGCTGCACAACCTTCCGTCCCTAAGTTAGAAGTTGCACTTGAGGCCATGACTTCGCAGCTGGTCGAGTTGTCGATTCCTACCCAACCAATATTCTCTCCATTCTTTTTAGCGGATAATAAAATAACTTTTTCTTCTTCGTCTATGTAATGCGTCCAACCATCTTCATCTACAGCTTCCCAGTCGGCATCAATGGTTGTGCCATTACTATTGCATGTTCCATATAAGGGAAAGTATTCAAAATTGAGTTGTAGATCACCAACACTACTGCTATTATATCCATCTATTTGTAAGTAATAGGTTTCCCCTGGTTTGATGGCAGCAGTGACAAGGCTTTGGTAGCTTCCGCTTGGTCCATGAAAGTCGTCATTGGCTGTGATGGCATTACTGCTACAATCTTTGTATAGCGCTATCTGAGTATCAAAGTCGGATCCTAGGGTAGAAATTTTTAAAAATGCTAGTGGTGCTCCATGAGGAGGAGCCATACTTAATGGAGCGGTAAAGCTATACCATACATCCTTTTGAATTGAATAGTTACACCAACTTCTGAACGTATTGCAGCCAGCATAGTTAGGTACGGCAGGACTTTTACCACTTCCAGTAGCCGTATTATTTGCACTTGGGAATAGTAATGTTTGACTCCCTGAGAAGAGGTTAAGTTGCTGATTTATATCGAGTGCCAAAGCGCAATTATCGTTAAATGCGGGAGGACAGTCAGGGCAAAGACTACCACCACAATCAATCCCTTCTTCATCACCATTCTGGATTCCATCTCCGCAGGTATATCCCATACAACCTACATTACACGTAGCATTATTTATTCTATTATGCATGAGTGCCACTGGCTGAGGGCCGAAACCATCAGAAAGGCTTACTCCATTACCTGCACTCAGATAACAATAGCTCATGATAGAACCTTGATTTTGACCAGGTATGATAGGATTATTGGCATCATAGCATGCACCACCTCCAAACCCAGCCACATTACCGCAGTCATCTATCTGGGTGTTGTTA
>JAHDGW010000106.1 GCA_020631635.1 Saprospiraceae bacterium | reverse complement strand
GAGTTTGACCAAATAAGCATTCTTTAGTTGACAGTAATTTAATGGAATACTTTCTATTGTTTTACAAAAGAACTCGTTGCCTCAACGTCATCTAACTGTAAAGAAATAGAATATTGACCAGATGATAATGACTCTACAGGGATTCCATCGTTAGAGTTATATGATTGATCTGTATATACTAGTTGACCTTTAAAATTATAAATACTGACCCTTGCACCAGCATACTCCCCATCTATGTATATGAAATTTACAGTCGGATTAGGGTAAACAGTGATCGAAGGTGCAGTGAGATCATCGGACGAAGAAGTTTGATCCAACAAGGCAAGATCAAACCGATAGAGTAGATTTTCGCCTTCTACATCAAAATTAATTCCGCCCATAAAGTATACTTGAGTCCCTATGATAAAGCTAGCTGGGGCCCATCTACCAATAGTAGCCGGTAGTGGGGGTAGTGTTTCCCATCTGTCCTCGCCAGGGATATATCTCATAAATGATGTAGCATTAGGTACATGAGCAGAGTGTTGAGCATTGTCACCTGCCAATACATATCCTTTACCATCATAGTTGAATTGTGTACCTGCAACCCGTCCACCAGGCGCATTATCTATAGTAGTCCAAGTCATATTAGCGATATCATATTGTAGCCAGTTGGTTCTATGTCCTCCGCCTACGTATACGTGCTCACCTGCAGCAAAATGATAAGGATGGTGTCTCTCTCCACCAGGGATAAATGGTCTGGCAGTCCATTCTTGAGTGGAGATGTCATACTCCCACCAGTCATCTAGATCTCCATTCCAAAATGATCCTGATCCTACAAATACTTTATCATTATGAGCGATGAGTGCTGGATGCTCTCTACCTTGGCAAGGGCAAGAAGGTAATTGCGTAAATGACTCATCTACAGGGTCAAAAACCCAAAGATCACTGAGGTAATTACCTTGACCCGAACCTTTACTTCCAAATCCGTAGTAATATTTACCGTCCCAATCATCACCTATCGCTAGTGCTCTCGCTTCTCCAGGAAAGTCAGAAATCTGAGTCCAGGAGTCATTGGTAGCATCGTATTTCCAAAATGCATTAGAATATTGATTTCCAGATACTCCCTCAAAAACATATGCACCGTCTTCTACTCCAAAACCATTGGTATGGTGTCTTAAGAAAGGAGGTTCGTTGAGTGATTCCCAAGTTTGAGCATTGATATATTGCACTAAGCAGTTTAGAATAAAACAGCATAGTAAGACTCTGTATGATTTGTACATCAGTTATAGTAGTTAGATTAGTAACCGTCAAGATAAGCCTAAGACTTCTTATTTACGATCAATCTGTCTATATATTCTACCCAATAGTCTTCTAGAATATTAATCTTGCTACAAACCCGCTTTTTTGCTGATCTCTAACATACGATCTATACATGCCGTACCTTGCTCGATGACCCAATCCTCTAGTTCTATCTCTGGCAACTCATACTTCATGGCGAGATAGAGTTTTTCCATGGTATTTCGCTTCATATGCGGACAATCATTACAAGCACAAGTATTATTTGGTGGCGCAGGTATGAAAGTCTTAGAGGGTGAGCGCCTTTGCATCTCATGAATAATGCCAGACTCCGTAGCTACGATGAAGGACGTTGCTTCAGACTCCTCCGTATATCGTATCATCTGACTTGTAGATCCTATAAACTGGGCTTTCTCTAGTAAGTGAGCCTCACATTCAGGATGGGCAATGAAGACTGCTTCTGGATGTCGCATCATGAGCTTGGTAATCTTCTCATGACTAAAAATTTCATGTACCATACAGCTGCCATTCCAGAGTACTAAGTCTCTTCCCGTTACTTTTTCGAGATATGCTCCGAGATTTCGGTCAGGAGCGAAAATAATGCCCTTGTCCTTAGGCACGGACTCGATGACGTATTTTGCATTGGATGATGTACAACATATATCTGTAAGTGTCTTCAACTCTGCCGTACAATTGATATAACTGACGACTACGTGATCGGGGTATTTCTCTTTAAACTTCTTAAAAATATGTGGGGGACAGCTGTCAGCCAGGGAGCACCCAGCCTTGAGGTCAGGTAGTAATACTTTCTTGTGAGGATTAAGCATTTTTGCCGTTTCTGCCATAAAATGAACCCCTGCAAACACTATAATATCAGCTTCTGTTTCGGCTGCTTTCTGTGAGAGCCCTAAGCTATCTCCGATATAATCTGCAATTTCCTGTATCTCAGCTTCTTGATAATAATGTGCTAGTATGATCGCATTTTTTTCCTTTTTGAGTTTATTTATTTCTTCAATAAGGTCTAGAGTTGGATCTACCTCGATATCTAGATACCCTCTTCGGGTCAGGCTTTTCGTAGCTTCGGCAAGTGCAGTGCTCATATATTTTTTATATTTAGAAACACTAATGTAACAGTTACTCAAGACTTCAAAGTTCAATAGAGATATGAAAAGTTTAGAGTAATCTCAGAAAGTAAATTATTTGTACTTAATCATTTTATTGACCTAGTATAAATATGGCAGGACGCTTATGTAGCTCAGGTAGCTTTTTGTTTTTCCATTTGGCAATGGTATGTGTTGCGATAAATTCTTCAGGCGCATTGATATCGCAAGCTACCGTAAGATGTAACTTAGGATTGCACTGTCCGAGGATTTGCTCTATCAGGAATACATTTTTATACGGTGTCTCTATAAATATCTGGGCTTGTTGAGTTTTCAAAACGAGAGACTCTAGTTGGCGTAGGCGTTGTGATAGTACTTCTTTTTTTTTGGGAAGATATCCTACGAATGCGAAGTTTTGACCATTCTGACCTGATGCCATAAGTGCAAGAATAATGGAGGATGGTCCCACATGTGGGATCACTTGGATATCCCATTGATATGCCTTTCGTACAAAGAGTTTACCAGGATCAGCAATACCTGGACAGCCAGCTTCAGATAGTATACCAATGGAAATCCCTTCTTGCAGAGGTGCTAGATAGTCAGCAACTTGATGAGCTGGATCATATTTATCCATCTCCATAATAACTAGATTTTGGATAGGACTTGGGTGATTGGTAGACTTGATAAATCGCCTAGCCGTACGTGCTCGTTCTACAATAAAATGATCTAGTGTATGGATAATCGCAATAGTATCTTGAGATAAATGCTTGACCCCCTGTTCAGAGATCGGACAAGGGATCATATGCAGTGTTCCACTTGACAATTTACTGAGGTATTATATAATTGCCCCAGACCCATCCTTCGAGATCGGCGTATTGTACTTTACACCATTTTCCCATTTTCCCATCCCAGATATACTCATTGGTATCAAAGTAAAGAATATTTACTTCTGCTTCGTTGGGGATTTTCTGAATAATATTGGACGAGAGGCTAGCAGCATCTCGTAGATTGACGAAGTCATCCTCAATACTAATCTTACCCAATTTATATGGAGATGAAGTGATACATTCTTGAAGGGCAAGCTCCGTAGAATCTTTACGTATTTGGAGCATATCGTAGGACTTACTCCATTCTTTGGGAGTCTTGCTTATCAGGGAGTCTTTACCCAATACTGAATGGTAAACATCTTTTATAACCATAATAGGGGACTTCTGGCTAGTGATAGACCATAGTAACCATGCAGCAAGTAATAGGATGATTACCCACAGATATCTGCTTGTTGATACTTCCCGTTTTCGACCATAAGTGCTTCTTCTAGCCATGCCGAAATCAATTTTTTACCCTATATTTTGTGATAATTGCCAGCCTATACTTTGGCTAACTCACCTTTAAGATAATCAATCACATTGACTTCTAGTGCATCAGCACCATGTAGTTCAGCTAGATACCAGCTTACCCAGTCACCTAGATGTACAAAATACATGGCCTTTTCTACCAGCGTCTTACCTTTTGACCAAAGCTCAATGATATTAGGAGTATATTTAGAAATGATCTCTTTATTGATGTCCATACGTACTTGGTTACGCTTATAGTCATCTTTATTTCTAAAGTAAATGACAACTAGATCTTCGTTTTTGTCAGTCCATCCTACTAGCTCATTGTGATTCATTTCAGGGATCACATGATGCCAACCTAGCATCTTTGAGTTTTCGTTCACCTGCTGACGAAAGCGTACAGCAACCGCTTCCATCCGGTCTGTCGTATAGATAATCGGAATCTTATTGTTGAGTTTTACTGCGATTCCCTTTGCTTGTTCTTGGATTTCTTCTTGATCAAATTGTAACAGATTAGCAGATGATCTAATGCTGTCGATGGTTGCTGTGGATATAAATCCTAACTTATGCATCACAAATAACTGCTGCACTAATGAATACCCAAGACATGCTCTCGGTGATGGCCAATCTCCAGGTACTTGTATATAGTCAAGCCCCAGCTCCTTGGCTGCTGCTATTAGCTTACCTCCACCAGAGATTACCACTATTTTAGCACCACTATCTTTGATATGGCCAAATGCCTCTAGTGTTTCCTCCGTATTTCCAGAATATGAAGAAAGGATAACAAGTGTATTCTCATCTATATAATGTGGCACAGAATACCCTTTACCTACTAGATACGGTATAGGGCACTCATCCCTTATAAACTCTGCAACAAAATTTGCTCCGATACCCGATCCACCAAGCCCTGCAACATAGACTTTATTGATCGCTTTGTCATGGGCATTGATAGTTGCTTTTGCACCTATCTCTAGAGCTTCATTTAATTGCTCTGGAAATCTTTGTATGAGTGAATCCATCATAATCTGGAGTATTTAATCGTTTAAGTGAACAAATATATGGTATATTTTCATAATACATGGTTATTGTATATGTTACACTAAGATTAAATTTTTCTAAATTTTGAACACAAAGGAAATAGGAGAATATGGAGAGGATTGCGCCGCAAAATATGTAGCGGAGTTAGGTTATAGAGTATTGGAACGAAACTGGAGGTATAAAAAAGCAGAAATTGATCTCATTGCAATGGATGGCGAAACGCTAATTATTATTGAAGTGAAGACCCGAAGCTATCAATGGTACGGTCAACCTGAAGACTCTATCAATACCAAAAAAGAGGCTTTTTTAATCGATGCCGCCAATCGATATATGGAACAGATCAATCATGATTGGGAGCTGAGATTCGATATTATTAGCGTTTTGATTCAAAAAAGCGGAGCTCCTCAGATTAAGCATTATCAAGATGCTTTTTTTGGTGGATTGTAAGTTACTATTGATACGCCATAATGCTTTGCTATGGTTTCTTAATTTTGAATTGATTAATTTTATGTTTGACACTTTAAACATATGGAAGGAATATTATATCTAACAGATGAAAAGAATAAAAAAAAGTTCGTTCAAATTGACCTAGAGAAATATGGTGAAATGTGGTCGGAATTTTATGATCTTTTGATCGCAGAATCAAGAAAAAATGATGATAAAGTCTCATTAGCTGAGGTAAAGCGAATGTTTGACGCCAATGAACTATAGGGTAGAGTTTTCTGTCAGAGCGGTTAAAGACCTTAAGCCTATCCCTAGGGCTATTCAACTAAGAATAATATTAAAAAGTAGAGTCTCTTAAAGAGAATCCTTTTCCTAAGGGTTACTTAAAAATAAAAGGTAAAAAAGAAGAATTATATCGAATTCGTGTGGGGGATTACAGAATTCTATATCAAGTAGATAGCGAGATTAGCATTGTAGACATAAGAAGAATAGGTCATCGAAAAGATATCTATTAGATGACCTGCTATTTTCTTCAAAATAGTCCCCCAATGCAGAATATTCGCTAGTCTTTTTATTAAAGTTGATACTATCCCTTAGGATCTCTAATATCCACTCCTAGATTATAGAATGTAAATCCCCAAATATCAGCATACTGCTCGATGGTCTTAGATACGGGAGTACCTGCACCATGACCAGCATCGGTCTCTATTCTGATCATTACGGGGTTTTCGCCATTATGTTTGTCTTGTAACTCTGCTGCAAATTTGAAACTATGTGCAGGTACCACTCGGTCATCGTGATCTCCAGTTGTCACAAGAGTAGCTGGGTATGCAACTCCTTCTTTTACATTATGTACTGGAGAATAGCCTTTGAGATACTCAAACATCTCCTCCGATTGCTCTGAAGTACCATAATCATATGCCCATCCTGCGCCTGCTGTGAAGGTATGATAGCGTAGCATATCCAATACACCTACTGCTGGTAGCGCTACACCAAATAGCTCAGGTCGCTGAGTCATCGCAGCACCTACTAGCAGTCCACCATTAGAGCCTCCTTGTATAGCTAACTTATCTGAACTAGTATATTTTTCATCGATGAGGTATTCCGCTGCAGCGATGAAGTCGTCAAATACATTTTGCTTTTTCATCTGTGTACCGGCATCATGCCACTTTTTCCCGTATTCGCCACCGCCTCTAAGATTTGCTACAGCTAGTATGCCTCCATATTCCATCCATACTGCACGAGTAATGCTAAATCTTGGGGTAAGACTAATATTAAATCCACCGTAACCGTAAAGCAATGTCGGATTAGATCCGTCTAGTTTTATTCCTTTCTTGTAGGTGATGATCATGGGCACTTTGGTGCCATCTTTAGAGTTATAAAATACTTGCTTAGACTCGTATTGGCTACCATCAAATTGGATTTCGGGTTGCCAGTATACCTCTGATGCTCCCGACTTAGGGTCAAAGGAGTAAATATTGCCAGGTGTATGATAGTTGGTGAATGAGTAGTAAAGCGTCTCTTGATCTTTTTTACCGCCAAATCCACCTGCTGATCCTACTCCTGGTAACTCAATATCTCGTACTAGTTGACCATCCATATCGTATTGCTTGATCTTGGAGATGGCATCTACCATATATTCTGCAAAGATATAACCACTACCTGTGCCAGGGCTCAGTACCTCTTCAGTCTCGGGTATGAGATCTTTCCAATTACTAGATTGAGGGGCACTTGCGTCTACGGTCACTACTTTTTTATTGGGCGCATCGAGATTAGTCACTAGGTATAGTTTTGTACCAATATTATCCATCAGGTACGTGTCACTGTCCATATGATCTAGTACTTGAATCATTTTTTGATCTGCACTCTCGAGATCTACTATGTAGAGTTCGTTGCCAGAGGTAGAGTTAGCCGCTGAGATGGTTAGATATCGATCATCTTCGCTTACTGAACCTCCTACATATCGTCTTTTATTAGCATTATCACCACCAAAGATGACTTTATCATCTTTTTGTGCAGTACCTAATTTATGATAGTACAGCTTGTGCTGATCGGTCTTAGCAGAGAGCTCACTACCATCGGGCTTATCATAGCTAGAGTAGTAAAATCCATCATTTTTATACCAAGATAATCCTGAAAATTTGACATCAACGAGAGTGTCTTCCATGATTTTTTTAGACTCTACGTCCATGATGATCACCTTACGCCAGTCGCTACCTCCTTCTGATATGGCATAGGCTAGTATTTTTCCATTTTTAGAAAAACTCACAGAACCCAAAGAAGTGGTTCCATCTTCAGAAAAGGTGTTGGGATCAAGAAATACTTCGGCATCACCATCTTCTTTTTTACGATAGATGACATATTGATTTTGAAGCCCATCATTTTTATAATAATAGGTATAGTCGCCTTCCTTAAATGGAGAACCTACTTTCTCGTAGTTCCAAAGGGTAGTGAGTCGCTCCTCTATATTTTTCCTAAACGGGATCTTATTGAGGTAGTTAAATGTATGGTCGTTTTGACGCTTGACCCAGTCGGCAGTCTGCTCACTCATATCATCTTCAAGCCAACGGTATGCATCTACTACTTCAGTTCCAAAATAGGTATCTACTACCGTATCTTTTTGAGTTTCAGGATAGGTGCCATATGTGGTAGGGTCGATCATCTTCATCTCAGTATGACTAGTTTTATTTTGGTCAGGACTACAAGAATAGTAGCCTACTATCAAGGATAAGAAAAGGAGCTTTTTCATGAATTGTATTTTTGCGATAATCTAATCTAATAAATCGATTAACAAAAAATGCAAAATACTAGATTAACCCTACTTTAAGTATCGACTAGGCTGTAGTAGTTGTCTTTTTTCAATTATAGTTGTGCCAAGAAAATGAGGCTCAGCGCATTAATGCTTGATCCATTTACCGCTATGTACGACCTTGCCATATTGTGTAAGATGGAAAAAATATGCTGCTGTATTGAGGTGATCCGTAGCCATGCGGTGCTCTCCATCAAAAATCGGTGATTCCATTACTTTTTTACCATTCATATCAAATATCGTGATACGCAGTTCTTCAAGTTTTGATTGATTGTGATAGCTGAAAAGGGTACTAGGGTTTTGAATGGAAAAATCGGTTAGCTGTGGCGGGTTAATTTCTTCAATTGATACTGTACCATCAATAGCAATATTGTAAATGATTCCATAAACCTTATCTTCTGAATCATCAATAAAATAGCCTAACAAGCTGATGCCGGAATCATCGGCTTGAGCTAGCATTCTATAAAAATATCTATCGTCATCAAAATTAGGATAGGTTTTACGCCATTGCTCTTGAAGATTAGTGTCAAGTTTTAAGATAATATTCCCTGTTTCGAAGGATGTCGCTTCTCGATAGGTAAAGGATATATAAATTTCATTTTCAGTGATAACCATATTGTCCCACGCTTCATCATTATTCCTGATGAAAACTTGATCTTCGGATATATCGGTTTGCTTTACGATATTAAAATTTTCATCCAAAACAATGATTCTCAGACTAGCACTGTCCGTATAGCTTAAAACATACTCATTATTTGCAGTTTGTATTCGGGCAGCGTCATCATCGACTGGAAAAGCTATTGTATCGAAGGCATTAAGTTGAGAATCAAATCGTATCAATTTTTCGATACCTACTCCCACATATCCAGTCCCATTGAGTTCATCAGTAAGGGAAAATATAAAATTTGATTCTGAGTATTCATCTTCCGATATCAAAATAGAATCCATGGTGCTAATCTGGCCTTGGTTATCCAATATAAAAGTATGATTGACTACCTGATCAGGTAATTCACTATGCAAAATAATAACCTCCTTATTGTCTTTCAATTTGACACTGTGCACATACTCAAAGTTTTCAAAAGCATCATCTGCAAAGGAAATAGATGACTCTCCTTCAATCTCTAGGTCTGGATTTAGGAAGAGAGCCTTAATGATGGATTTATCACTGCTATATCCACCTCCGATAGAAGTTATAGTAAATCCTTCTGCTGGTCTTTTTTTAATAGTAAAGGGAATCAAACGATAATCTGGATCTAAGATTTCTATACTATTCTGTACGTTACCCTCAGAGTCAATTTGATGGATTAGAATTACTCCGCTATCGGTATTGGGTTCGTTTCTGTTTTCAAATGCAATACAAAGACTTTCCTGATTCTCAAGATCGATACAATCAAGAAATATAGTAAAATCAGTATCAGGACTTTGAGACAAGAGTTCCAAGTCCCATGTTTTTTGACTAAACCCTGATAGCGTAATAAAGCTAGTCATAAGGATAAATAGAAGTTATTTCATGACAACATATTTTATTTAAACATTAATAACATAACGAGCTCTTTTGTTGAGTATGTGTAAAATAGAATAAAGCCAACGGTTCAATGAAATTCTTTAGATTTTATATGATTTTTAACTATCGTAATATACTAAAAGAGCCCCCTCACAAACTGCGAAGAGGCTCCAAAATAGGGTGTTGTAACAAAAAACCAATTAAAGCAACGTAATCAAAATTTCTTACTGTTTGATAATAGTCATGGTACTAGAAAACTTATCGTTTTCTAAGTTCACAAAGTATTGTCCTGAGATTAATTCTTGGATATTAATTTTTTCTACTCCTGTATTTAGTACTTGTGTTTTTACAAGTTTGCCATCTACACCGTAGATATTGATCTGAGTATTTTCTAAGATATTATCATTACTATCAGTCATGATTTGGAAAAAATCACTACTAGGGTTTGGAGTAATGATCAATCTCGTGGTCTGACCATCAATATCGATGACAGATGTAATAGGATTACCCTCGGGAGTTGATCCTGTAAGGTATATTGCTGAAGCACCTGCAAAAGCACTAGCGCTAATTGGTCTAGTATTACCAGCAGGACCGTTGATATCAAATGTCAATATTCTGCCGCCTTGATTAGCTCGTTCTGCTACATAAACGGAGTTATTAGCAATATCGAGTGCTATATCTACAGGATTACCTAATCCAGTATCTGGGCCTTCTACCCTGATTTGCTCCTCAGCACTTATCGTACCATCAGCAGAGGCCACAGACCAGCTATTCACGGTAATAATAGCACCATCTGTATCGCTTGATGCCTCAGCTACATCAGTCAATACCATAATGTCAGTCTCACGGTCATAAGCCAGTCCATGAGTACGTACTAGATTTTCAACAGAAACTATGGCATCAGCAGTTACAGGGCCATCGGTATTCAAGAAAAAGTCATTGTAGATT
>JAHDGW010000105.1 GCA_020631635.1 Saprospiraceae bacterium | reverse complement strand
GCAAATGTAGCTTTAAACCTAAAAGGGTTGGAGGCACAAGTAAGTATCCTTTCTGTTATTGGCGATGATCACGCCGGTCAGGAATTGGCTAATATGTTTGAAGTTAGTGCCATAGAAGCCGATCTAATTATCGATCCATCGAGGCCCACTACCTGTAAGACTAGAGTTATGGCATCATCGCAGCATCTGCTGAGAGTAGATGAGGAATCTACAGATGATCTAAGCAAGGCGCTTGAATCTAAGATACTGACACATCTAAATAAAATTTTAGATGAAAAAACAATAGACCTAGTCATCCTTCAAGACTATAACAAAGGAGTATTTACTTCTTCTAGTATAGCTAAGATAGTATCTACTGCGGTAAACAGAGATATTAAGTTTGCCGTCGATCCTAAGTTTAATAATGCATCATTGTTTAGAGATGCCTTTTTATTTAAACCTAATTTATCGGAGGCAAGGTCAATATCCAATGAAGTCGAGGTTAGCAAAATAGCCGAGGATATAAAGTTGCGCTTAAAGGCACAAAACGTCGTACTGACATTGGCCGCAGATGGGATGTTTTGTATGTCAAATACAGAAGAGTATCATGTTAAAACAATGTCCAAAGATATCATTGACGTCTGCGGAGCAGGCGATACGGTGATCTCTACTCTAAGTCTAGCGCTATTGCATGGGCTGAGCTTAAAAGCCTCAACCGAGCTTGCTAACCGAGCGGCTGGGGTTGTTTGTCAAAAATCAGGTGTAGCACCAATACTGAAACACGAACTGGACTTTTAGAGATTACTAGTGTTAATATTTTAAACTTAATGAGCAAGATTGCTCTTTGCGACATTTGAGAATCAATAGTTTTTGCTATTTTTAGGTCAATAGAACTTTTTGAATAAAAAACTAAATATGAAAAGAAATTTTACACGTCTAACGTCAGTCTTTATGATGACCATGATGGTAACATTTTCTCTTTTAGCTCAAGAGAGAAATACCATGACAATTACTGCACCGATTTCTGTCGCCGGAGATTATGAAGTCAGAACAGCTGGATTCGGAGATTTAACCTCCACTGTAGCCGGTGGTACATTAGTATTTGCTGATGATGGTGATGCTACAGAAGGTACATTGACTGATGCATGTCAGCCATTAGTAAATGATCTATCAGGATCTGTTGGCTTGATTGATAGAGGTCTATGTGACTTTGTGACCAAATGTAGAAATGCTCAAACTGCAGGTGCGATTGCAGTTTTAGTATGTAATGATTCTCCTGAGTCTGATCCAGATAGAGGTGGATTGCTTACTATGGCAGATTCAGACCCACCAGCGGATGATATCACGATCCCTTGTTTATTTGCGACTCTTGAAACCTGTAACATTTTCAGAGCAGAAGTAGCGAATGGAGTGGATGTAACTTTCAGTTATGTACAGCCAGAATGTGGTGATTTTGGTTACCCTGCAACTGCTGTCTGGGGAGCTGAAGACGGAGAAGGAAACTTCGATGGAGGCCTAAATGGATGGACAACTGATACCAGTAATGGTTGGATATGGGATGCTGAAGGAAGACTCGATAGAGGTCAATTCAATTCTACGCAGCCTTTTATCGTATCACCATCTGTTTGTAACGGAGCTGTTGTATTTGATTCTGACTTCTTAGATAATGGTGGAGGCGGACCTTTCGGTTCTGGAGACTGTCCTAATAGTGATGCCTCAGGATCTTTCGTCCAATTTTGTGAAGGATCTATGATTTCACCAGTTATTGATCTGAGTGGTGTAGATAGTGAAGGATTCATTATTCAATGGAATCAAGCTCTGAGACAATTCAATAGTGAGTATGACTTATTATTAAGTAGAGACGGAGGTAGCACATGGGCTGATACGATTAATATCAACACAGAATTTGTAACCAATAGTGCTCACTTTATTGATAATGTACAGAGAATCCCAGTTTGTGGATTTGATGGTGAAGCTCAATTTAGAATGAGATTTGTATACCGTGGTAACTACTACTACTGGGCAATAGATGATGTTCTTATATTAAATGAAGGCTTCTCTGATCCAGCTACAGTTCCTAACTTTGTTTCTGTTGCTACTAACTTCAAAACTCCTGCCTCTCAGGCTGAGCCTTTAGCATTTTTGAGTAGTATTGTAAATAATGGAAATCAAGATGCAGCGAATACCGCTGTGACCATTGATATCCTTAATAATGCTACTTTATCGACGGAATATTCTGGTTCACAGACATTCGGAACCTTAGATGGTTGTGGTCGTCAAGATAATATCAGCTTTATGGATACATACGAGCCTACTCCGGGTACAGTGATGGGTGACGATGTAGTATATACAGGTACATATTCTGTAGCATCAGATGCAAATGCTGATTTAACGAATGATGAGCAAACTTTTGAGTTTAGATACACAGAGAACTTATTCTCTAAAGTGAGAACTGAAGAAGAGGTAGGTGAAGCATATTTAGCTGCAATTGCACCTACTGATGGTACAGAGTACTTCTCTTTAGGTAACCACTATCATGTTGTCAATGGTGCTGGTTTAGCAGCTAAAACTCTTACTGTTGGTTTAGGAAATGATGTGGCTACAGACATGTTAAGTGGATTTGTAACTGCTCAAATATACAGATGGATTGATCTTGATGACGATGGTGCTGTTGGTACTACTGAGCGAATTCTATTGGGAGAGGGTCAAGAAGTAATTTTTGACGGATCAACTGGTACAAGAAGTATTACTATTCCTCTTGCATCTTCTCAAGGATTAGCTGATGTAGTATTAGAGGATAATACAGATTATGTAGTAATGGTTCATACAGGTCCTATTTCTACAGGTGGAGAGCAATGGAGATTGCTAGCAGCTGAAGCAGCGGATGAATATAATTATTTTGAAATGAATGCCGCGACAACCGCAGCTGGATTCCCAAGACATGGTTCATTCTTTGCTAACGGATCTGCAGGTACACAAGATGATATCGATGAGAGAACGTTTGGTCCTTTATTCGGATTTAGCACATATGCTGATTTAGAAATAGGTCCTTCTGTTACATCTACAGAAGATTTAAATAGAAATATTAATATCTCAGTATTCCCTAATCCAGCGGATGAGTTCGTACATTTTGCAGTGGAATTACTTGAAGCTTCTGATGTACAAATTGACATCGTAAATCTTGAAGGGAAGCTTGTGAAAACTCAGACGTATAATGCTATCATGAATGATAGACTTACGATGAATATAAGTGATGTACCTAATGGAGTGTATATGGCTAATATCAGAACTGAGGAAGGATTTACTTCTAAAAGAATTGTTGTTCAGAACTAAACAATTAGAACTGAATTATAAAATTATAAAGCCTCAAGGGAGATTTCCCTTGAGGCTTTTTTTATACTGAATATTATTATGTCTTTATATAATAGAACTCGAAAACAAAGCAGGATTATCAAAACTGAGATGTTCTCAGCATCACTAATGTACAAGCATTCAATACTTCAACTCCATTTTCTTTGAAGACATTGGCTAAGGCTACACTTTCTGTTCCAGGATTAAATATAACTCGTGCAGGTTGAAGGCTAACTAAATAATCCTTATGTTCCATAAGAGCTTTGGGATTCATGTATAAAGTGAGGGTATGAACCTTATCTACCTTAGGATGACCTGAAAAGATTGGCTGATTATGAGCATGACCATCTCTACGTCCAACTTGAATAATTTCATGACCATACTCTATGAGCATTTCTGCGGCTTTATAGGAATAACGATCGGGATTAGTCGATGAACCAAAGATTAAGACTTTCATAGTTAAGTTGTTTTGCTAGACTTAAGGAGATTTTCCAAACAAGATGTATACCTTATCTATAACTTCAGAAATCAGAATAAGATGAGGTCTAGCAAAAAAAATATGAAATTCCCGATAATATTATGTGCTATAACCGATAATTCTATCGTTTTAGAGCATATTTATGATTGAAGTAAGTACTTTTAGTGATGAGTTTTAGAACTAGTAATGCTTGAGCTTTTTAAAACCCGACTTTGCATGTTTCGTAGGATAATAGTTTTTCTTTTACTTACACTTCTTACTCAATTTGGAGGGGTGGTATATCTTATCAATGGATACTTATTTAAAAAATGGAATTTCTTAAATAGAATTTTTTCATTCGCCTTGCTATATACACTTTCATTATTGATCATTGTTCCTCTACTCGCTAAAATAGTAGATCGGGTTCCACTTCCTGCACATAATTCTGAGTATATAGGTCCGGCTAATTATATGACCATTGCGCTTGGTAGAAACTATGTAAAGTCTGACTTATACGAGCTTATAATTAATGCTGCGGTAAAGTTTGGAGATAAGCATCCGGATGCCAAGATCACCTATCTCGATGCAGGCTTTGCATTGTCGAGATATATACCTATGTATCCCCATAAATCTCATAATAGTGGCAAGAGTTTGGATCTAGCTTTTATCTATAAAAATGAAGAAGGAGCTATCATTCATGGTAGTCCTTCTTGGACAGGATATGGTATTTTCACGAAAGAAAAATTAACTAAGCGACAACAAAAGTGCCTGAAAGAAAATGGTCTTTATGACTTTACAAAATACTTTGGTTTAGGTATCGGCAAAGGTGAATATAAACTAGAAGGCAGATTGACTCAGGATTTAATTAAAACCATCCATAGAGAGGCCAAGGTTAATAAAATATTTATCGAGCCCTATTTGAAGGCCTCATTAGGTCTCTCTAAGTTTAGAAAAATCAAATTTCAAGGATGTGATGCTGTAAGACATGACGATCATTTCCATATAGAGATAGAATAAGATTACAAATAGTTGATTTCTTTAATATCTCGATACATTCACTAACTTTATATTGTAATTTATACTATGTACGATTTCAATATCGTTCATCACTCATAAAATCAAAACCATAAAATCACAGATTTATGATGTCATTGAGTTTTTTTTTATTTCAGACAGCTGATAACTCAGAAGCAGTACAAGAAAATATTTTAGATCTAATAACTAAGGGAGGACCTCTAGGTATTGGTATCATAGTTATCTTAATCATTTTATCTATCCTAGCGGTTTATATTTTTGCGGAGAGATGGATGACCATAAAAACAGCTGGAAAGATCGATGATAGCTTTATGAATAATATTAAGGCAGCTGTAGTTGCTGGAAATATTGAAGGCGCAAAAACACTTTGTAAATCAACAGATACGCCTGTAGCCAGAATGGTAGAAAAAGGAATCATGAGAATAGGGAAGCCGCTCAAGGACATAGAGGCTGCAATAGAAAATGTAGGTAACCTTGAGATCTTTAAATTAGAGAAGCATCTATCTTCCCTGGCAAGTATTGCTGGAGCAGCTCCGATGATTGGATTCTTTGGTACGGTTACGGGTATGATTGCCGCTTTTTATACCATGGCCAATAGTAATAGTGTGGGACCTAAGGAGCTAGCAGATGGTATTTACACGGCTTTAATAACCACGGCCTTTGGTCTTTTTGTGGGTATTTTTGCATTCGTTGCATACAACGTACTAGTTGCTAAAGTTGATAAAGTAGTTTTCGAAATGGAACGAATAACTACCGAGTTTATGGATCTTTTACAAGAGCCTCAATAGTAGAATACTAGGTATATGGCGATTAAGAAAAGAAATAAAGTAAGCGCAGAATTTAGCATGTCATCTTTGACTGACATTATATTTTTGTTGCTGATCTTCTTCATGCTTACCTCCTCAGCAGTGCAAGTAAATGTAGAATTACCTGAGTCAGACTCGGAGACTGTAGCGCCCACGGATATGGCTGTGATGATCAAGAAAAACGGAGAGGTAACTTTTAATAGTCAGAAAGTATCACTTAAAAATCTAGAAAAGCGGATAGCCTTTGAGGTAAGATACTCGGAGAATAAGCAGAATGCAACCGTAACGATTATATCTGAAGTGGGTGTCCCTTGGAGTAAAGTGAAAGAAGTAATGAGTGTGGCGGCAAGACTCAAACTTAAGGCGATCATTGCCACTCAAGCACGTAAATAAAACTGATCATGGGACTTAAGAAAAGAAGTAAGGTTAGTGCGGAGTTCAGCATGTCATCACTGACGGATATTATATTTTTACTGCTGATCTTCTTTATGTTGACTTCGTCAATAGTTACTCCTAATGCACTAAATCTGAAATTGCCTGGTAAAAGTAAAGCCCCATCTACACCATCCAATGTTACTCCACTAGCAGTGACAATAGATGCGAGAGGCACATTTTATATCAATGGGTCGCAGACTAGTTATAGTAAATTAAATTCTAGGATAAGATCAGAGAAAAAGAATAAAAAGAATAAAGCGACGGTAACCATTAAGCCTAATGGCAAGGCTCCTTCCGAGAAAGTTGTGCAAGTTATGGATTTGTGCTTTCAACATGGAGTCGCTTCCGTGATGTCAGAATCCAGGTGATTTAATATATTACCAACTATTGCTATATATAACTTGATTAATTTCAAGTATTTGCTGACCTTTGTTTAGCATATGGATGTATTGGTATTAGATAGTAAGAATAAGAAGAAGAGTATGATCTGGAGTATTATACTTCACCTTCTATTATTATTGCTGTTTTTTTTACCATACTTTGAGCATCAAGATCCACCCCCTGAAATTTATGGTGTAGTAGTCAACTTTGGTAAAGAAGTATTTGAGAAAAAAGCAGAGTCTACAGAAACTCCTATCAAAGGAGAGCCAAAAGCAGCTCCATCTAAACAACAGACTAAGCCAAAAGCTCAAACTCAAAAAGAGAGTACCCCTCCAAAACCCACAGAAAAGAAAGTAGAGAAGACTAATGAGGTCAAAGCTAGAATCATTGATGAAGAATCAATTATAAAAGCAACCCAAGAATCAGTTGAGAAAACTAAAGCAGCTGAGGCCGCCGCTGAGGAGGCGAAAAAAAGAGCAAGGGCAGAAGAGCAGGCTAGAAGAGAAAAACTAAAGCGTCAAGAGGAGGCCAAAAAATATGAAGAATCTAAAAATAAATTTGGAAGCTTATTTGGAAAGTCAGATGGCACTGTTACTGAATCTTCTAAAGGAAATCCAGATGGTATTCCAGATCAAGAAAAGCTAGAAGGTCTAGTCACAGGTGTCAATAATATAGAAGGTGGACTAAAAGGAAGGGGAGTACTGTATGTACCGACGATCAAGGATGATAGCCAGAAAACGGGGAAGGTTGTTGTAAAAGTATGTGTCAATGATAGAGGAGATGTGATATCGAGTAAGTTTACCCAACGTGGGTCTACGACTACGGATCGTGAGTTGATCAATATAGCAGAAAAAGGGGCTTCCAAATATAAATTTACTCCAAGTAGCACAGATCGTCAATGCGGTAGTATTATGATAGAATTCAAAGTAAAGTAGGCTAGGCATAAGCTATGCTAGTTCTTCTATCATCGCTTTGGTAAACGGGGCCCATGGAGGTGCCGTGAAAATCTTGATCTCCTGAGCAAGGTTTGTTTCTTCATTTAAGAAGGTTAATACATCTTCGACTGGTAATTTTCTGAATAAGTCTGTAAACACTTTATCTCCGGCAACTTTTTTAGTCAAAAGCACATTTAACATGATTTGGTCATAAAAGCTAAATCTATTTTTCTTAAAAAAAGAAGTAAGCTCTTTATTGGCTCGTAGTTGATCTACGATATGCTGACATTGCTTTTGAATTCTATAAAAAGCATATCCAGAAGATGCTTTGATAGCGCCAGATGGAGTACCGATATTGATGATTTTGGTGGCTGGCTCGGCCTTGTTGATGAATTGCGAAGTCATGGGGATTACTCCATATTCCCGTTCTTCGATTTCATACTCTACAATGTTGATGAAATCCCTAATATAGTTTGTGATAAGCTTGTCGTACTCCTTTTGTGACATGAGATCATTGCTAAATATTGCAATCTCTACTAGTGCCTCTGTGGTACTCTTGGGTAGCACATAAAAAAAACGTATATCACCATCTTGATCAATCCTGAAATCCATGAATACAGCTTTATGGGGATCGAAAGCAGGTTCTTTAGTTTTAATAAACCACCCCCCAAAGTGTTGATCTACATACCAGGGTTCATTTTTATCCATTGATTGGTCATGGAAATTTTTGAAGACACGATCGGCTATAAAGGTAGATTTTTCAGTATGTATAGTAACGTGTTCGTCTGATTCCTCAATGCTATTGACACGGTCTGATATCCAATCTATTTTGTTGTTAAATTCAATTTCAATTTTACAAAACTTATAAAAATCTGAGGCTTTTATCATTTTATACTCGTAGTCTTTTAATAGGAGCTCTTTGCTCATATATTGACTATGAAATTCTAGAGCTTTCCAACGTTTACTGACGATTGGATCAAATACTCCTTGGTCTTTTTCCCAATAACTCCATGTACGATCATTTTGAGTTTTTGATTCGGGTTCGATGATGAGTATGGTCAGATTTTGAAAAAAAGGATCACATAAGCGATATGCCAACGAAAGTCCAGCACAGCCGGCCCCACATATAATGATATCATAGCTTTTTTTCATTCGCCGATGAAGTTAAGCCTGAGTAGGATTATTTTCATATAATACCTTGTATTTTTATACTTATAGACAATATGAGAAATTACAACGATACAGTACAATATATGTTTTCGCTCTTGCCGATGTATCAGCGACAAGGAACATCGGCATTCAAAAAGACACTGGACAATATCTATGCTCTTTTAGCGGATCTTGATGATCCTCATGAAAAAATTAGATGTATACATGTGGCAGGTACCAATGGAAAGGGTAGCACCAGCCACTATTTAGCGTCTATTTTACAAGAGCAGGGTTATAGGGTTGGTTTATATACTTCTCCTCATTATTTAGATTTTAGAGAGCGCATTAAGATAAACGGTAAATTTATCGTAAAGCAGGAAGTAGTAAAGTTTATTCAAAAAATTGAGAAATCTATAGAGATTATTCGTCCTTCGTTTTTTGAAATCACGGTTGCTTTAGCGTTTTATTATTTTGCAGAACAAAATCCTGATATCGTTATCGTTGAAACTGGCTTAGGAGGTCGATTAGACTCTACCAATGTTGTAAATCCTATATTAAGTATCATTACGAATATAGGATGGGATCATCAAAATATGTTGGGAGATACATTGTCACTTATTGCTGGTGAAAAAGCTGGAATTATCAAAAAGGGGGTACCCGTCATTATTGGCGAATATCAAGAAGAGGTAGAGTCTGTTTTTATATCAAAATCGGCATCAGAAAATGCTGAGCTTGTATATGCTAGAGATCTCATTGTAACAAAAGATCAAGAAATTGAATTGCTGAATGGATCTAAAATTGATATTTCAGAGCATATTTCATATCAAAAAAATAATATAAAAACAGCCATATCGGCATCGCATCTTCTGGTAAGTCGAGATATTTTACAGATTAATCCTGAGTCAATAAAGGCTGGGATTAAAAATGTTATTCATAATACTTATTTCATAGGGAGGTGGATGTCTTTGTCCGAGGACAGCATGATCTTTGCTGATAGCGCTCATAATCAAGATGGATTGAGAGCTTTATTTTGTCATATAGATACATTGGATTTTGAAAATTTACATATCGTTTGTGGATTTGTGAATGATAAGAAAATTGAGGATGTGATTGAATTTTTTCCTAGCTCAGCCAAGTACTATTTCGCTAAGGCTAATATCCCAAGAGGCTTAGATTGTGATACGCTTAAAGATCGTTTTACAGCGTATGGTAGACTTGGTAAATCTTACAGTTCAGTTAGAAAGGCATTTGCGGCGGCAAAGACCACTACAAAATCAAATGATCTGATACTTGTCTGCGGGTCAATCTTTGTGGTTGCAGAAGTTTTGTAATGACAATCGCTACTACACTCAACCTTTACTTGACTTTTAAAGTTCTATACATATGAATGAGCAAAATCGTAAAATCGTAGTAGCGATTGCCGGGTCTAGTGGTTCCATATATGCCAAAGTCTTATTGGATAAGCTTAGTCTTATGAGTGATATTCAAGTAGGTTTAGTCTTGAGTGATAATGCAAGAGTCAATTGGAAATTAGAAAATCATCAAGACTTTGACGATGCAACTTATTCATTCAAAGAATATGGTAAACAGGACTTTTATGCACCTTTTGCTTCTGGCAGTGCTCAATATGATACTATGATTATCTGTCCTGCAAGTATGGGTATAGTCAGCCGTATTGCAACAGGTATATCCAATGATTTGATGACTAGGGCGGCCGATGTAATTTTGAAAGAAAGACGGAAACTCATAGTAGTACCTAGAGAAACTCCATTCAGTCTCATACATCTACGTAATATGACGATGCTTACCGAGGCGGGAGCTATTATATGTCCTGCCATACCATCTTTCTACTCAGACCCTAAGACCGCTGTTGAGATCGCTGCTACCGTAGTGGATAGAGTATTAGATTTGGCTCAACTAGAGCATGAGAGTTACCGATGGGGCGAATAGAATTATTCATCATGTGCTCTTAAGATATTTTTATTCACCGCAATACTGGCATTTAACTCAAAACCTATGA
>JAHDGW010000104.1 GCA_020631635.1 Saprospiraceae bacterium | reverse complement strand
GATATCAGGCAGATTGATTGAGAGAAGTGGGGAGCGGTAGTACTTCTATTGATTTTAGATCCTATTTAAAAAAATCTCTTAAATCATTGAAAGGGGAATTTTCAAGAGCTCGAATTGATTTTAAAAGATCATTAAACTGTTTATCTCTCCTTAGCTTGATTTCATGCTTCGTCACATCCTTAAGATCTCTAACGGACTTGAATTTGGTGTTTTTAGGTAATAAGTTATGTTTTTTAGAAATATTGAAAATCCAACCCTCAAAATCTGGATTTTGCTTAACCAAGTAAAGCTCTTTTTGCTTATGCTTAAAGAATAATAGATCCCGATTACTACTATCAAGTATCATAAAACGATCGTCAGACTTAGGTCTCATTATATCATTATCAATAACCCCAATAGTAATGATATCAGAATCCAAAACCCTAGAAATCACTTTGGACATTCCACCTTTATTTTGATGCCTAGGTGAATACTCCAGAAACTTCAAAAGATATGTTTCTGCATAACATTCGGTTATAATATTCATCTAGAGATCAGCTAAATTAAAGAACACATCAACACCTAACTTATTTAGTTCCGCATAGTCCTTGTATGCTATTTCTTTAACGGTCGTGCTGTAATCCTCAAATCCCACTTTCAAAATATTTATTTCCTCCTTAGGAACTGTTGATATCAACTGATCATATAGATATGGGCTATGAGTTACAATGAAAAACTGATTTGAACTATCTATAATTTCGTTTGCTAAGCTACTTATATAGGTAGGAAAGGACTTCGATTCAGGTTCTTCGAAGAGAAGAGTACTCTCTTTATTCGTTTGTATCGCGGCAAGGTAGAATAGAAATCTTTTGTAGGTTTCTGCTAATAGATCAAAGTTTATTAGTTTACTTTTAAATTTATCTATAGATTTTCTTAGAAAGAATTGACTTTCATCTTCTGAAATGGTTGCTTCAAGCCCAAAAGGCATTAAAAGATCATAAAGTTGTTCTATTAAGAAATCATTATTGAAAATAACCTGCGTTAAGTTTAATCCGTAAGGTGGTTCAAGATAGGATCCGTTTTCTATTTGATATAGAGCTTTTTTAGCTGTTAGGTAAAACGGTAATATTCTATGGGTTTGAGGTAATTCTAAATTTAATAATTCGAACTTTCTACCTTGATGTAGTTTGTAGTTTAGCTCATTAGATTTAACATTTATACTGTTCTGCCCGTAACTAAGTTTACTTAAGTGATTATAAGTTTCATCTGAATTCTTTTGTCTAATCTGTAATGAAATTTGGCAATCTTCATTAATTGTATTGAACAATTCACTAAGTCTATTATAACGTAGAAATCCCAACTCCTCTCTATATGTACTGTTTATCCAAGTCGAAAAAGAAGCTAAAGCCAGAGCCTCCAAAATATTACTCTTCCCTACATTCGGCTCACCTATCAAAAGATTGATACGCTTTGCCTTAAACTCTACGTTTTTTATTGACTTGAAATTCGATATAGAAACCTTTTCTATCATATGTATAAAGCTACAAGATTAATACCAAAGGTGAATGGAGTAATCAATGCATAAAACACTCACTCAAACACCACCTCCAAATAAGTAATCGATTGGCTTGGTGTATTTACCTGTTGAGCAACTTCCAGATCATCAAATCTAGAAACAATGTAAAACGAAGATCGCTCTAAATGATCTTTTCTACACCAACCTTCTTCATTTGAAGAGATAGTAAACAGTGGACTATTCCCCAGCTCCACATTTTGCATTTCGGGATAAAAGTCATGGTTTACATTAGCAAACAGAAATGAGGAGTCAGATCTACAATCTCCATTACTATCACGACAATCCCAACTTGTGATTTCGATATGCGCAAAACTCGGAGCAGTAGGAATTTCATTTTCCATCAAATTACTACTACACGAAATCAAGAAGGCGCCAATTATCGTGCAAAACATAATCTTTTTCATCTATGGAATAGTTTTAGAAGTAGATTAGATAATACTGTTGATTTGAAGATAAAGATGTATTGATCAACATTTATTACTTTTGTAGTCCTTTTCAACGACAAAAACCTAGTAGTATGGCATTCGATATAGATATGATCAAGAAACACTACGCCGAACTTCCAGAGAAGATCGCCAGTGTAAAAAAGACCTTGGGAAGACCCCTTACCCTAGCTGAAAAAATATTGTACTCGCATTTACATGCAGACAGTCCTTTAGCTGATTACAAAAGAGGAAAAGATTATGTCTTTTATGCACCTGACCGCGTAGCGATGCAAGATGCCACCGCACAGATGGCTTTACTACAGTTTATGATGGCTGGAAAAGATAAAGTTGCAGTACCATCCACGGTACACTGCGACCACTTGATCCAAGCTAAGATCGGTGCTGATGCAGATCTACAACATGCAATCAATACCAGTAACGAAGTATTCAATTTCCTAGAGTCTGTTTCTGATAAATATGGCATTGGATTTTGGAAACCCGGAGCAGGTATTATTCACCAAGTTGTATTAGAAAATTATGCTTTCCCAGGAGGGATGATGATCGGTACCGATAGTCATACGGTGAATGCTGGTGGACTAGGCATGGTTGCAATCGGTGTAGGTGGTGCAGATGCTGTAGATGTTATGGCAGGAATGCCTTGGGAACTGAAAAACCCTAAACTCATAGGTGTAAAACTTACCGGTAAACTATCAGGATGGTCATCTCCAAAGGATGTAATTCTTCGAGTAGCAGATATCCTTACTGTAAAAGGAGGTACCGGCGCAATCGTGGAATACTTCGGTGAAGGAGCTAAAAACCTAAGTTGTACAGGCAAAGGGACTATCTGTAACATGGGTGCAGAAATCGGAGCTACTACGTCTACCTTTGGATATGACGACAGCATGGATCGTTACCTCAGAGCAACCGATAGGGCTGATATAGCTGATGCAGCTATGGCTGTGAAAGAGCATTTGACAGCTGATGCCGAGTGCTATGCAGATCCAGAAAAATACTTCGATCAAGTGATAGAAATCGATCTTACTACCCTGAAGCCGTTGATCAATGGTCCTTTTACGCCAGATCTTTCTACTGCTGTAGGTACAGAAATGACAGAGAAAGCAACTGAAAATGATTGGCCTCTTGACGTAGAATGGGGATTGATCGGATCCTGTACTAACTCCTCTTATGAAGACCTCTCAAGAGCTGCATCTATTGCAAAACAAGCCGTAGATAAAGGACTGACGACCAAAGCAGAATTTGGTATCAACCCAGGTAGTGAGCAAGTGAGATATACCACAGAGCGAGATGGAATATTGCAGATATTTGAAGATCTAAATGCTAAGATATTCACCAATGCTTGTGGACCATGTATAGGACAATGGGCGAGATATAATGATCCGATGAATGCTCCTAAAAATAGTATTATCCACTCCTTTAACAGAAACTTTTCTAAAAGAGCGGATGGAAATCCTAATACACATGCATTCGTAGCTTCTCCAGAGATGGTAGCTGCCATCGCAATTGCAGGAAGATTAGATTTCAACCCTATGACGGATACTCTAACTAATGATAAGGGTGAAGAAGTAAGACTCGACGAACCTACAGGTTATGAGTTACCTCCCAATGGTTTTGATGTAAAAGATCGCGGATTCAATGCTCCGGCTGAAGATGGTAGCAGCGTAGAAGTAAAAGTAAGTCCTGACTCTGATCGACTACAATTATTGACACCTTTCGTACCGATCACGAAGACGGACGTAACAGATATGCGAGTGTTGATCAAAGTAAAAGGAAAATGTACTACTGATCATATCTCTATGGCAGGACCATGGTTGAAATATAGAGGACACCTACAGAATATTTCTGAAAATTGCTATACTGGAGCCATCAACTATTTTAATGATAAAGCAAACTCGGTACTTAACTATGTAAATAATGATTATGTAGCCGTACCAGATAGTGCTAAAGCATATCAAGCTAAAGGTATAGGTACAGTAGTATTTGGAGAAGAAAACCTCGGTGAAGGATCATCAAGAGAGCATGCAGCGATGGAGCCAAGGTTCCTAGGAGTACATGCCGTGATCGTGAAGTCATTTGCTCGTATCCACGAAACTAATCTCAAGAAGCAAGGTATGCTTGCACTTACCTTTATAGATAAGTCAGATTATGATAAAGTACGTCAAGATGATGTGGTGAGTATTCTTGATTTTGATACTATGGCTCCTGGTCAACCATTGACGATCAAGTTAGATCATCACGATGGGACCAATGATGAATTTAAGGTATCTCATACCTATAATCAAGCACAGATTGATTGGGTAAGAGCAGGATCTGCACTGAATAAGATCAGAAAAGATGCTGGAGTAGCATAAGTAGCTGAAAATTAAGCCCTCGGGTTTTTAGCATGATATAAAAAGAGTAAATGGCTTAATGCTGTTTACTCTTTTTTTTATAATAAAGTGATACTTCCTGATATCTCCCTTCGAGATCCGTCTATCAGTCCTAACTCCGCAACCCAAGTATACACTCCGCTCGGTAATTTAATTCCATTTAGCTTACCATCCCAAAAACTGGGCGTATCGATATCATAATTCAATCCTTGGTCAAAAACCTTATTACCCCATCGGTCATAGATTTTGAGATATAAGATTTCATGTATTATGCATCCAGGATATAGAGTAAATCTATCATTTTCCTTCTGTCCATTGTAGGCAAATACATTGGGAGCATAAGCTATTCTATCTTCATTTAGAATGATATCCACATCGGCACTATCCGTACATCCGTACGGATTCTCTATGACCAGCTCATAGTTTGCTTGTACCATATATTCAATTTGGGGCTGTAGGCAATCATCACAACTCAAACCATCTGACGGTTGCCATCGATATACTACATCTGGGTCACCATTTACCTGGGGTAATAACCGCACAGGATCACAAAAATCAGATATAAGTTGTCTTTCCATTATAAGTGATGGAGTTGGTAATATATTAATATTCAACACTGCGGTGTCTTGACAAGCCGTGTTATCTACTATGACTTGATACAACCCTTGATCGACTTCTGATACATTACCAATCATCAATAAAGAATCTATTGATAGTCCTACATTTGGTCCACTCCATTTATATAATAGACTATCTCCACCAGCATTGGCATGTAGTGCCAAGGTATCTCGCTCACAATAATCTGTATCTCCAAGGATAGACGCATCTAATTTTTCTTTCACATCTACGACTAAAAATCTTGTTTGACTACAGTATCCATAGGTCGCTTCGACTTTGTACTCGCCGCTATTTACGGTAGATGCATTTTCGATTATGGGATTTACGTCTTCTGATCCGTACAGATTAGGTCCTGTCCAACGCAATCCACCACCGGGTGATAATTGACTCTGCATGCGGATATCATCACCATTACACAACGGACTATTGCTCTCTACATCTAAACTCAAAAGATCATTCGGTGCTTCGAGGTATATCAAAGTATCCTTGACAGCAAGGCTACAGTTATCTTGTAATGATCTAACTTGGAATAATTGATAATTTCCAGGATACAGAGAATCTAGCGTAAATGAATTTTCTTCATCTATGGATACCTGATAAGTAAACTCGTCATATCCTATGCGATTCAATATCTTGATTTCATACTCAGTATCTTTAAAAAACTGAGGCGAACTAACAATAATCTTTCCATCATCTGCATCAAGACAATCAGTAGGTGAAACCACCTCCCAGGTCACGTCATCAAGCCTCCTCGGAGTGACTACAAATAAGGAGGGGTCCCCTTGTACTCCAACCGTCCATACATTATCTGATGGATATACTTCACCATATTTGTCGGGTAAGTCATATAAAAATGCCTGATAGTATGTATTACCTACAGGTGCATCAACACTCCTAATCCAAATAGTAATTTCAAGTTCAGATCTTGCATCAATATTGAGATTATTGATGACTAGTAAATCTGTACCTATGCCACTGCCTTCTTCTAAAGTACCATTAAAGTTGTCAGAAATATTATCTATAATCATACCCTCAGGCAGAGTATCTCTTAGTGTAATGTTTTCTAAGGCATATACTCCATTATTCCTAATCTTCAGAAACACTTTTTTCACATCATCATTACAAAACATACCATCATCGGGTACTATACAGGTAAACGAAAATGAATACGGGCAAGAACAACCATCACTGCTATCAGAACCTGTATTATTGATATTTAGGTCAGCCACCTCACCAGAAAAAGTATCGATGCCATAAAATCTATCTTGTTCAGGATTTAATCCATCCTGAGCCGTACCGTATGCTGAAAGTTGACCAAACGGTGAAAACATCAGACTACCGATATGCTTGATCCTGCTCTGATCCAGGCTCGTAAGAGGAGTTACCTTTCCTACCTCGGGATCTTGTAGGTTGATATTGATCTGTAGTATATAACCTCGGGTGGCTACGGGTAACAATGAATCATCATCCGCAGCGCCTTGATAGCTATACGCTACATTCGGATTATAGGGATCTATAGCAAAGTCGAATAAGCTCGTCTCAAAATCACCATCAATGCCCGCCACCGGGTCCCAAAAAAGATCAATCGTTTGGTTAAGGTTAAAGTCTTCGATTACATCTAAGACTAAAATTTGATTTAACTCATTATCTAGGACTAAAAATTGACCATCGATATTGCAATCACCAGCATAAGAATCTATAGTATCCAGTTGATCAAGGCTACCTACTAGATCAAAAGAATTATCTTTCTTCAAGCGAATGATTTCATTGGAGTCTATTTTTACTCCATAGATATAATGATCAGCACTATTGAAACCTAAAGCATCTAATTTGATATTTTGATAAGATGCAATAGGACTTAAAAATGGCGTCGAAAAAGGAATGTAAAGAGGTCTAGAAATAAATGTAGAAGGCCCCACATGTGTAGCCACCAGTGACTCTCCAGTACATGGAAATCTCTGAGCATCAAGCGAATAACTCATTGTAATAAGAAGATATACAAAAGTAAATATCGATAATGGCTTCATGTAAACAGGATCGTACTCCTAAGGCTTTTGGTTATCTACAATTTAATGATTTTCTAGCTTTAGCGCTGGTTAGTTTTCCATAGTTTTCAAAAAATTGTTAATCACGACTCAGGAGTATACGAATGCTCCTATGGAGTTTAACTTCAGCAAAATGGTTAAATTTTGATATGTAGATTTTATATATAATAATTTTCTTAATTTGTGACTAATCAACTTAATCAATAGTCAATAGAATAGAACAATTAATCAAACCAAACGAATTATGATTCAAGAATTTAAAGAATTTATAATGAAAGGCAATGTGCTAGAACTAGCAGTTGCTGTAATCATTGCTGGCGCATTTGGACTTATCATCGGTTCATTTATTAATGATGTATTAATGCCACCTATCGGTCTAGCTCTCGGAGGCACCGACTTTAGTGATCTAAAGTATGTGTTACAAGCAGCGGAAATGGGTGCTGATGGCGCTGTAGTGACAGAAGAAGTTGCTATTGGATATGGTAAGTTTATCAACACTTTGATCAATTTCCTTATCGTTGCATTTGTAATCTTTATGATCGTAAGATCTTATAACAGAGCAAATCCACCAGAAGAGGCAGCTCCAGCTGGTCCATCTGAAGTAGATTTATTAACTGAGATCAGAGATGCGCTTAAAAGGTAAAAGAGGATCCCGATAATACCCAAAACAGTAAGAAGGGGATTAGGCTTAAGTGCTTGATCCCCTTTTTCTATTTAGGTTATGGATTATGGATTATGGGTTATGGGTTATGGGTTATGGGTTATGGGTTATGCGAAAATCCAAATTGCAATCTAGTAGTTTACACCTTTGTTCATATTTCCTAAGACCGTCAACATATCTCGAGCATCAAAAAATCAAAATTACAAATAACTAAAATCCGACAGCCAGCACCTAGTCAAATAAGACTAAAACTTGAGATGCCTAACCGTATTTCCGTTATTAATCAATTGGCGCAGTGAACGAATACCAATCTTAAGATGATCTTCCGTGTAATGCTTAGTTACTTTCTTGTCGCTCGCTATTGTTTTTACGCCTTCTGGATCCATTGGCATATCTGATACTAATAACAAAGCACCCGTTGGTATTTTATTTTTAAATCCAATAGAAAATATCGTAGCAGTTTCCATATCTATGGCCATCGCCCGTAGCTTACGTAAATACTCCTTAAAGATATCATCGTGCTCCCATACTCTTCGGTTGGTAGTATATACCGTTCCAGTCCAATAATCCCGTTGATGGTCTCGAATTGTGGTCGATATTGCTTTTTGAAGAGCAAAGGCTGGTAATGCTGGAACCTCAGGTGGAAAATAATCATTGGAAGTACCTTCACCTCTTATACCCGCAATAGGTAAAATCAGATCTCCAACTTTATTATTCTTTTTGAGACCACCGCATTTCCCTAGAAACAAAACTGCTTTGGGTTTTTTGGCAGTCAAAAGATCCATAATGGTTGCGGCGTTGGGGCTACCCATTCCAAAATTGATAATGCTTATATTCTTGTATGTAGCATTTGGCATAGCTGACTCGGTACCATGAACAGGAACATCAAAAAGTTTGGCAAATTGCTTGACATACTTTCCAAAATTTACAAGAATAATATATTTTCCTAAATCCTTTATTTCTACTCCTGTATACCTTGGGAGCCAATTTTGTACTATTTCTTTTTTTGTCTTCATTTTTATGCCTATCTTATGGATGGAAATTTTTCCAAGTTATGTAAATCTTTGTTATGAAATTACAACAAAAATTCTCTTCTCTTCTCTTCTCTTCTAGTTATGGTATTTCTAATAGGGTGTCAAAAAGATACCTCTAGCGTTCAAACGTATGATGATATTATACTTGATCTCAGATCTAAAGATTGTGTTCCCGATATACAATGGTCAATTCCTCCCATTTTTGAAAATTCATATTTTATTGAACTTGAAAGTTACCCCGGTTGTCAGGTGGCTCTAAATTTTTATTTAGGCATTTCTGGGGAATTTGGAAATGGAACAGCTACATTTCATTTTTTTGGAATTGACAATTTTATAGTTCCCCAAAATACTGGATTATGCAGTGACTTTTATTCGGATTTAGCGGCAAGTATTGCTAATGATTCTGAAGAAGCATTTTGGAATAGCTTTTACGATGAGTTATACGTATCTCTAGGTATTCAATACGCGGAAGGAATTACTGTAAATGGAAATTCTATATTCTGGCCTTGTAGTGATGATGCGCGAGGTTTAACTAGCAATTTCTATTCTAGTTCGTGTTATCAAATGTGCTCACGTCAAATAGAAAACTCTGTAAGCTTTGATCAAATAAAATGCGGTGATGATTGTTGTACTAAGGTATATCAATTCTGCTATGACAAGAAAGGAAATCTTCAATATGAACTTATAAAATCTGAGGGCTCTAGCGACAACTGTGGTAACAATATCAGCGTAAGTTGTGAGAAAGATAGCCCCTTCAATTCAACAGATTGCATTATCAGTTGTCAGTAATATTACATAAATGAGAATACTAACAATTCTACTTCTGGCCCCATTATTAGCAATGGGGCAGAAGTATACTGAAATTAAAGATTTAAACATAGAGTATCCCCAGGCTAATTGGTCATACGGTATCATTGATTCTACTCAAATAGTACAGAATGTTAATAACGGTACTGATTACATGGCTTTTAGTATACCATCAATTATTGTCAATAATAAGTTGATGACTTCCTTTCAGCTACGTAATGATTATGATTTCATAGGATTTTATTTACAATCATTAGACCTAGGAACACAACAGATAAATTTTGAGTATACACGGGATAGGAGTAACTCAATTAGAAAATCCGCAGTTGTTGAAATGAGTATAGTTGATAATCAATTATATCTTCATTCATTCAGAGAGAAAGATCCTAGTGATTATGAAGAATTAGAGTTTGCCGCCGGATTTGTAGCTATAGAGCCTACTATTTCTTCCTTTGATCTTAATACAGGAGAGTTATTGGACTACTATACTATAGATCAAGATCAGTTACCTTATAAAGCTGCTGCGATATCAATAGGCGTTGATGATTACTTTTCTCCATATAATTCATATAAATCAATGATTACATATGCTGCATCTAATAATGATTCAATAATCTTTACAATTTTTGATCATGAGACATTAGATTTTGATCTTTTCAATTTTAAGCTATTTGAGCCATATGCCTTCAACCTTATTGAGAGCCGTGTTAATAGGCCCTTTATGAGTAATAATGCTTACTATGGTATGGGGCTACGTAGTAATCCAGAAAATTTTGATGAGACGAAACAGGCATTTTTATATCGTTTTGGAAAAGCCAATCATAGCTTCGATCGATTTGATATTTCCGATGTAGTTGTGAATCCTGGAATTTTTGAAATACAAGATGTAAAAGACGATTACATCTTGGCTTCTATTATTTACCGAGAAGGTTTATCTTCTTCAAGAGAGATACAGATGATTCAATATTCTATAGAGGACGGAGATTCAAATTCTACAGTATTTGGAATTGATGAGAAAGAATATATCCAAGTGGAATCAAAACTTTTGGATGAT
>JAHDGW010000103.1 GCA_020631635.1 Saprospiraceae bacterium | reverse complement strand
ATGATTGATGCTAAGCAGGATGATGCGAAACCTATATTATTGTCAGGAGATTTAGATTTCTCTTTTGCGCCGCATGGCATATCTATTTACCGACGGGATAGTATTATACATCTTGCGGCTATCAATCATACACTCGATGGTCATTCTATTGAGTTTTTTAAATATGCCAATGATACCTTAATTCATGAAAGGTCGATGAGAGACCCATCCATGATACAACCTAACGATCTAGTTCTTGTCAAGGAATCACAATTCTATTTTACGAATGACCATCGATATACAGAAGGCATCGGAAAGTTAGCAGAAGAGTATCTTGGGCTTAAGCTCTCCAATGTAATTTATTATGATGGCAAAGAGTACAATGAGGTTGCAGACGGTATTGCATATGCGAATGGTATAAATTATGATTCTGGTCGTAAACTCTTATTCGTTGCATCACCTCGGCATTTTCTGGTAAAGGTGTATGGTGTAAGTGCTAATGGTCTTTTACATCATATAGAAGATATAGATTGCGGTACAGGAGTTGATAACATTGAGCTCGATCCTTCGGGTGATTTATGGATAGGTTCTCATCCTAACTTGATTCACTTTGGAGAATATGCAAAGGGTAAAGAGGAAATTTCGCCCTCTGAGATCATCAGGATTGATTATAGAGAGAAGGGTGATTATAGTCTTGAACAAATGTATATAGATGATGGATCTTCTATGTCAGGTTCTACGGTGGCGGCACCTATTGGGGATAAAGTGTATATTGGGAATGTGATGGATGATACGTTTGTGGTATTGGAAAAGTAATTATTTATGGGATTAATAATACGGTCGTTATTTATTACTGCGGTCTGTTTTAGCTTCGGAGTACGGTTATATGCTCAGGATCTTATGAGTAACAAATATAGAGTAGTAAGTTTCGTAGTTTATGGGGAAGAACAGGATACTATTCAAGAAATGAGTTATTCTATTGAACTATCTAATGTAGTTACTACCAATGAATCAACAAACTTCAACTTACTATTGAGCGGCGCCGTTTCTGAGTATTATTCTTGCATACAGCTTTTAGAAAATATTGAAGGTGTTAATTTTGAGGTGGAGTATTTACAAGAAGATTCTACTTTAAAGATTATCCGCGGAGTGGACCTCGACAATGTTGATTATGGACCAATAGATTTTCGTTGGAGAAGTTGTTTTCATACTAATCCATATTCATATTTAAGTGACGAATTTAATTTCAACTTTTTCTACTTAAACGTTCTTCTGGGTATACATGAGTTGGGAACTGATTTACAAAGCACAATGTACAGAGATGTTATACTCGATTATCTTCCCTATGAGATTGATATTAAAAATGGTATTTATAAGTATGAGTTAGATGTGGATGGAATCGATACTTACTGTGATAAGATTTATGCTTGTGTCGATAATAATCGTCTCAATGATATTGACAAGGCTGTTGAACGTGCAGGTGAACGATATGAGGACTTAGATGATAGAGCTAAGTCTTTGACTACCAAAGAGGGATACGTTAATTCTATAGAAAGGTATGAAATTGAGCAGTATGAACGGAGTCTTGATATGGATGAGTCTTTATATAATAGGTGTTTAGATGGGCAGCCAGATATTTTCTTTACAATTAATGTTGATTCTTTAAATACTAATATTGTAAGAGATATACCTTATTATCCCGATATAGGATCTGGCAAGGTCAAGAAATACACTCAGCATATTACTATTGTTGACCTGAATTAAATTTCGATAATTTGGTGTAGATAGATTACATTATGATAAACATGATTATATATTATGAACACAACTAGCCTTATCGCAAACCAACTCAAAGAATTATACATTGGTAGAAACTGGAGCTGGTCGTGTATCAAGGATCAAATAGAAGATATTACGTTGGATGAGGCGAAACAGGTGTTATATGATCTCAATTCTATACAGGTCTTATTGTTCCATTTGAATTACTATGTCAAGGGTGTTCATGAATATCTAGATACTGGCGAGCTAAAAATTAGTGATAAATATGCTTTTGATCCTCCGGTTATTGATAGGGAGCAAGATTGGAAAGGGTATAAAGAATCCGTCATAGCTGATGGCTTGGCATTTGCTGATAGAATATCAAAGTTAAATGATAGCTTATTACCTGCTATTATGGTAGATGAGAAGTATGGCACATACTTTAGAAATCTTCAAGGTATTATTGAGCATGGCCACTACCACTTAGGGCAGATTGTTATTGTTAAGAAGATTCTACGACACAAGTAGTGTTTCACGTGAAACATATATCATGAAGAAGCTATTAGAGGATATTTCTAATTGTACTTATTGCGCTGACTATTTGATGTGCTCTCCTCGCCCTGTGATCGCGGTAGGTACACGTTCTAGAATAGCTATTGTAGGACAAGCGCCGGGAAGGAGGGTTTTTGAGTCAGGAATACCATGGGATGATAAAAGTGGAGAACGACTAAGAAAATGGCTAGGTGTTTCTGATGATGAGTTTTATGACCATAATAATTTTGCAATAGTCCCTATGGGTTTTTGTTATCCGGGTACTGGCAAAAATGGTGATTTAGCTCCAAGTAAAGAATGTGCCCCGCTGTGGCATGACCAACTTTGGAGTTGTATGCCCGATATCCAATTAACCTTATTGATTGGACAATTTGCTCAAAAATATTATCTCGGTAACAAAAGAGCTAAGAGCTTGACTGAAACTGTCAGAAACTATCAAAACAATCTACCTAAATATTTGGTCCTGCCCCACCCTTCTCCTAGAAACAACATATGGCTCAAGAAGAATCCTTGGTTTGAGGATGAGGTCATATCTGTACTACAAGAAAAGGTTTTATCAATCATCAGTACATAGGAATATGAACTGTATTAGTCCTTAGGTTTTCGGTCTTCGGCTTTATCTTTCTAGTAGGTATTTCTTAAAGCTAGTGTATTCTTTACCAAGTTCTATACTTGTCTTTTCTTCATGTCTGAGTTTAGCTAATCTTTCAGGTACTGGTGTCATCCCCACTCCGATGGTCTCATCCATTACATTTATAAACTTGGCAGGGTGAGCAGTTTCAAAATATATCTTAACGGTGTCAGTCTTATTCTCTACTAATGATTGATAGCCTAATGCACCGTGAGGATCGGCAACATATCCATGTTGAGTTTTTATGTCCTTAAGTATTTCTTTGTTTTTCTCATCTGTGTAGAATGCGCCAGATATGTCTTTTTTCACATCGTTCCACGTGGAACTATATAGTGCCATCATTCGATCAAAGTTGGATGGTCGTCCAACATCCATTGCATTAGAGATGGTAGCTATAGAGGGTTTAGGTTCATAGACACCAGTTTCTAGATACTTGGGTACTATATTGTTGATATTGGTGGCAGCGATAAATTGATCGATCTTCAAGCCAAGTCTTTTAGCTATAAGCCCTGCAGTAAGATTCCCAAAATTACCGCTAGGAATGGACATGGTTATAGGTTTATCTATTGGACCTAGTTGCTTGATAGCCTCAAAATAATAAAAACTTTGAGGTATAAGCCGGGCTATATTAATACTATTTGCTGAACTAAGTCGATATTTTTCTCTCAAGTGTTCATCTAAGAATGCTTGTTTGACGAGCGCTTGGCAGTCATCGAATGTACCATCAATTTCTAAGGCGGTTATATTCTTACCTAATGTAGTTAATTGTTTTTCTTGAAGGTGACTCACCTTACCACTCGGATATAATATGATGACTTCTATACCAGGAGTATTATAAAAACCAGTCGCCACAGCTCCGCCCGTGTCGCCACTGGTAGCCACTAGAATGGTCAAGTCATTATCATTATTACGATTGAAGTAGGACATTAACCTTGACATAAAACGAGCACCGAAATCTTTGAAAGCGAGTGATGGTCCATGCCATAGCTCTAAACTATAGATGTCAGAGTCTGACATTTGTACTAGTGGCGCGGGAAAATTGATGGCTTCATAGACAATGTCTTTGAGTATATCTTCAGGAATATAGCCGTCAAATAAATGGCTACATACAAGATAAGAGTTTTCTTGAAAGCTGCGCTTATAGAAATTAGCCCAGAATGATTCTGGTAGAGGAGTAAGTTTGCTTGGCATATACAAACCACCCTCTGGTGCAAGAGAATTCATGACCGCTTCCTCTAGATCGACGATAAAGTCTTCATTTTTAGTGCTGTAGAGTTTCATAGTATTATAATCTTAAAGCTCCTCGTTCATTAATTTTAGTCACAAAACTAGAACACTCAATTTTAGCTTCATTGTAAATTCTATATGCTGCATTCATAATATTTTCGGCAGCAAGACTATCACTACAAAAGGCAAACATGGAAGGACCAGCTCCGCTTATACTAAAACCTAAAGCGCCGAGGGAAAGGGCTTCTTCTTTCATTGCATAAAACTGTGGAATAAGTTGAGCACGTTGTGGTTCTATAATATGATCAGTCAATGATCGTTTGATGAGATCAAAGTTAGAGTTGAACATGCCTAGTACAAATCCTGCAATATTTCCTGTCTGTGCAATTGTTTGCTGTAGAGTGACCTGATCACTAAGTACCGCTCTAGAGTCCTTGGTCAGTATTTCGATCTGTGGGTGTATCATAGTGATATAGATCCCTTTCGGTACATGTATTTTATGTACATCTAGCGTTGCATTATCACGGATTAGCGTTACCCCTCCGAGTAGTGATGGTGCTACATTATCTGCATGATAGGCTCCATCAGCAATTTCTTCTCCAGCCACTGCAAAAGGTAGTAATTGTCTTTTGGTAAGCGGATTACCCATCATCTCATTTACCGCCATAGCTCCTGCTACGGCACTTGCTGCACTAGACCCCATGCCTGTACCAAGACCCATTTTTTTATATAATTCTATTTCAAAAGGTCTGTCAGGTTCGCCGAGATGATCTAGTACTTTTTGAGCGGCATATCCTGCACAATTAGAGGACACATCATAAGGTAGTTTTTGCTTAGCACCGGTAATTTTAGTGATTTTTATACCTGGTTCTTTTCCATGTTTTATGATAATCTCATCTCCAGGTTGATCTATAGCAAAGCCTAATATATCGTAACCGACAGCAACATTTGCAACTGTTGCTGGAGCAAATACCTTTAATCCAGTTTTAGACATGTTTATACGTTTTAGCAATATGTATAATATCGGCAAATACACCAGCTGCTGTGACTGATGCGCCAGCTCCGGGACCTTTGATAACCAAAGGTTGATCTAAGTATCTGGCCGTGGTAAATACGATCATATTGTCGCTACCCTGTAAGCCATAGAATGGATTATCACTGCTTACGCTTTGTAGAGCTGCTGATAGTTTACCATTTTCTATAGTGGCAATAAATCTAAGTTTTTCGTCTTTGGCTTCTGCCTCTTGTATGAGTTCGCCATACGTAGAATCTTCAGAAGCCAAAACTTTGAAAAAATCATCAATACTTGCTGCTTGTAATGCATCTGTTGATAACAGTGCTTTGATATTGACATCGTCAAGTTCACATGATATACCTGAGAGTCTTGCAAGTATTACGGCCTTACGAGCGACATCTGTTCCTGATAGATCCTCTCTAGGATCAGGCTCGGTATATCCCTGCTCTTTGGCTTGTTGTACAACTTGTGTAAATGATTTTGCCGCAGTAAATGTATTGAATATATAACTCAATGTACCTGAGAGTACCGCCTCTATTTTATGTATTTGATCACCCGTATTTTTAAGATCTTCTAGTACAGAGATCACAGGTAATCCCGCCCCTACGTTGGTTTCATACCGATAGTCAAGACCCCTAGCTTGGGTAAGCTTGATAAGTTGATTATAGTAAGCTTGATCAGAGGATGCAGCTACCTTATTTGGGGTGGCAATGTGTATACCCTTAGCCAGTACTCGGTGGTATTCTTTTGCTATAGCTTTATTGGCGGTACAATCTACAAATACGGTAGGGCCATGGGGATTATCAATCATCTCGTTGATAAAAGAGTCTATACTAGAGTCTTTTCCTTGGCTTATAAGTTGCTCTATGGCATCCTCAAGTTTTATACCTTGTGTAGAGAATAGATTCTTTTTCGAATTGGCTACCCCAACCAGTTTTATTTTTATGCCTAGTTGATGTTCTAGATATTCTTTTTGTTGGTGGATTTGCTGCAATAGTTCTTTTCCGATCAGACCTACACCCATGAGATATATCGCTAGCGAGGGCTCCTCTTCAGTTGCTGTAAAAAACGAATGATGTATAAGCTTAAGAGAGGAAGCAACATCGCGATCAGAGATCATAAATGAGATATTGAGTTCTGATGATCCTTGTGCAATAGCTCGTACATTGACTCCTGATTGTCCGAGACAATTGAATAAATTACCTGCAATACCTGGTATATTTCGCATGTTTTCCCCGATTACGGCTACTATGGCTAGGTCATCTTCTCTTTTAGGGGACTGTATTTTACCGGCTTCTATCTCTTTATCAAATTCTGAACTTAAGATTTCGATGGCTTGCTCAGCTTGGTCCATTTTAACAGCAAAACAGATACTATGCTCAGAACTCGCTTGAGTGATTAAAATGATATTGATCTTATGCACCGCTAATGCGCTAAATAGTCGAGCCGCTATGCCGGGTATACCTATCATACCAGCGCCAGCTAGGGTGATAAGACTGATATCTTTCATAGCACTTACCCCCTTAATTTTTCTATCATCCTTGATAGGATCTATGTGCTTATCTATCTTAGTTCCGATAAACTCGGGGTTAAATGTGTTTTTAATGTAAATCGGAATTTCTTTCTCCAATGCGGGCTGTATAGTGGGCGGGTATATCACTTTAGCACCGTAGTGAGACATTTCCATGGCTTCATTATAGCTTAGTTGTTTGATCGTAAATGCATCTTCCACTTTACGCGGATCAGTGGTCAATACTCCGTCTACATCGGTCCATATTTCTAATACTTGAGCATCCATAGCCCCAGCTAATAGGGCTGCGGTATAATCTGATCCTCCCCGACCTAAGGTGGTCGTCAAGCCATCGGTATTACTGGCAATAAATCCCGTGACTATCTTAATCGAATCATTTTTAGATATAGCTTCGCGGATCAATGTATAACTATGCTTTTTATCTACTGTTGCAGCGCCAAAATCAGTATTCGTTTTGATGATAGTACGAGCATCTAGATACTCCGCAGATATACCGCGATCTTGCATAGCCATGGCAATGATATAGTTACTAGATCGCTCACCAAAGCTTATTACATAATCCATCGTACGCTTAGATGCTTCTCTGACTAAATAAATACCTTGCAATAGGTTTTCGAGAGTCTGTATGTTTATTTGAAGTGTTTCTTCGACTTCGGCAAGCTTGTCTCCTGTGATAAGTGATTTTACAGCTTCCTCATGTCTGATTTTAAAATCCTCCAAAGCTTCGAGATAGGACTCATCTGCCTTTGCAGCTTTAGTGCTCATGCTAATCAGTAGATCTGTCACTCCGCCAAGTGCAGAACAAACGACAGCAAATTGATCACCACGTTCATGATATGTCTTTAGGATAGAGATTACTCCCTCAATGCGATCTGCAGAGGCTACAGAACTTCCGCCAAATTTTAAAACCTTCATCTTGACCACTTACTATTATGTAGATTTAAAACGTGTAAAATTAGACTTTTTGAAGAAATCATTAGTTTTCCTTGACGAGCATTACACAGAAAAAGGAATGATTGATGTTATTTTTATTTTACTTAGTCATAAACCTTTGATATTCAATGCTTTATTAAGTAAGCATATTTGAGGTTTTAATAGCTAACACTACTTTTGATAGAATGCCAAACACGTAAGTCGTAAATAACGACTATTTTGTGTCGAAAACTTTTTATACCGTAACCCTTAACCCTGATAAATGATCGCTGAAAATATTAAGTATCTGAGAAAGAAACACAACTGGTCTCAGCAACAATTAGCGGAGTCGTTAGGGATCGCAAGGACCACACTAGGGGACTACGAGAGAGGTAGAAATGAACCCAATATATCGATGCTCTGTCAGCTGTCAACGCTATTTGGATATTCTGTTGATCAACTTGTAAGTACCAATATTAATCATGAGCAACTAGAAGTGGTCTCTGATGATAAACTCAGAGTTTTAGCTATAACAGTTGATGCCAATAATCGAAATCTTATCGATCTAGTTGAAACAAAAGCGGAGGCTGGATATGTGGAGAGTTTTTCTAACCCAGAGTATATTAAGGAGTTGCCTAAGATCACGGTACCTAATATCCCAGAAGGCACATATCGAGCTTTTGAAATACAGGGAAAGTCGATGCTTCCTATGCAGCCTGGATCTATCGTCATATGCAGTTATGTCGAAGATTTTGACCATATCAAAGAGGATCAAACCTATGTAGTAATCGGGTATGAGCAAGGTGTAGTGTATAAAAGGTTGAAAAACAATAAGGAAACGAAGAATCTACAGTTGTACTCCGATAATCGGGCATACTTACCTTACGAGATGTCATATACGGAAGTACAAGAAGTATGGCAACACTATGCACATATCTCCTTTGATGATACACAGCAAACAGGAGATAGTAAGATAGAAGATATGCTCGTTGATATACAACAACGATTGACAAGGTTGGAAAAGTAGTTGAGATACTTATTATGAAGCTTAGGAAATGTAACTTTGAGTGTCAGTTTAGCATTGAAAAAATTAGTAAATTTAGGATATGTTAACGGCAGATTTATCTAATCAAATTCTTGAAGTTTTAAGTGATTACAACCCAAAAATGGTCGGTATTTTTGGGTCATATGCTAGAGGAGATCATCATGATAAAAGCGATATCGATATATTGATTGACTTGTCTCAAAGGATGGGTCTCATACAACTTATTCAATTAGAAAACAACTTATCAGATCGGCTTGGAGTAAAAGTAGATCTCGTGACATATAATAGCCTGAAAAACCCAAAACTAAAAAAATACATTCATCAGGACTTGATAACAATCTATGATGAAAAGGGATAACAGTATTTATATAAGTCATATTATTGAATGTTTTAGTAAAGCGCAATCATACATTGATGGGGTCAATTTTGAGGACTTTCTTATAGACGAAGAAAAGCAAGATGCCGTCATTAGAAAAATAGAAGTTGCGGGAGAAGCAACTAAAAAGGTATCCAAAGAATTAAGAGAAAAGTTTAACCACATTCCGTGGAAAGCAATAGCTGGAATGCGAGATAAACTCATTCATGATTATTTTGATGTAGACTTATATGTGGTTTGGGATACTGTCACTAAAGAAATACCAATAGTAAAAGAATCAATAAAGGAAGTTGCTGAATATTTAGATTCACAGGCTAAATAGGAATCTATGCCATATTTAGAGAGTCTTAATATCAACACCGACAAGACCAACCCCTTTCCCTTCAATATTCTTGGTATAAAACATGCTAAAAACATCAATTTTCCAACATCAATCACTGGATTTATTGGTGATAATGGCACTGGTAAATCTACCATTTTGGAGAGCATTGCTTTCAGGCTGCAATTACCACATATGGATGGATCAACCTATGAAAAACGATCTTTTGATGCAGCAATAGCTCTTGCACCGTATCTAGAGCTTTCATTCAAAATAGAAAGACCTATTGGCTTTTTCTTTCGAGCGGAGGATTTTGGTAATTACCTTAATAGCGTCAATCGAAGAGACGCCAGTTTACACCAACAACTCAAGGATTTAGATGGAAAAGTACCTGATCATATCATACAGGAAATGAAAGACAATGCTAACGATCAGATCTACCATATGCGTCAAAACTATGGTCAAGAATTACGAACATTTTCTCATGGCGAAGCATATCTGAAGATCATGCATGAAAAGATAAAAGGCCGTGGTATATATCTACTCGATGAGCCAGAGGCAGCTCTTTCTCCTTCAAAACAACTATCCTTGATTTACTTTATCATGAATCATCTAAAGGAGTACAATTCACAATTTATCATTGCGACGCATTCACCCATATTGATGTCTATCCCGGGAGCCAGCTTATATGAAATCACCGAAGATTCGATGAATTTGACACCGCTAGAAGACATAGAGCACTATCAGATCACCAAGTCTTTTTTGAATAACTCAGAGATGTATCTGAGGCACTTGGGGTGATTCTGTTTTTTGATCATTTTTGCCTTTTATCAATAAGAAAATACTATGCTTACTAGTGCCTTCACTAAACTTAAATTAATTATCTAGAATAGTTTTTACCGAGCTTATCAGAGCATCGCTTAGTGCTTTTGATCCGCCAATCGAATCTTCATAAACCAAACACCTATAATGCCTAAGATCAAATGGGACATCATCTATTTCTTGAGTAATTAGGATTACTTCTTTCTTTAGAGCATGAGCTATTCCAAGCTCATAAAATACGTTTGCATTCCTACCTGTCAATTCAGCTACTAAGAATCGAGCACATTTTATATAATTCCAAATGTCTTCTATGATAGGATTAGTACCGAAAAGCTCGTCAGCTCTTGTACAATTCATTTGAAACTCTTTCTCAATTGACTCCTTGATTACATCTGAATAAATAGAATCAAAATTTTTATTGAAAGGCATTAAAACAAAACAAAGAGAATTAAT
>JAHDGW010000102.1 GCA_020631635.1 Saprospiraceae bacterium | reverse complement strand
ACATTCTCTATAGGGATACTTAGTAATGTTATAATATTCACGGATTCAAAAATTTCACTCAAAAGACTTTTGTGAATTTTGCTGTACATTACTTGAGAAAAATAAGAGCCGCTAGGTAATCTCTCATAACAGAGCTGTAAGATCGAATTTCTTAGTTCTTTAGAGAAAATAGTCAAGGGCAAAGATGATATGATGACATCTGGTCTATCGCTTACGTAACGGTTTAAATTTTGAGCACCATCATTAACGACATGCATTCTAGAGTCTGATATTTCTTTACTTAGCTTATCGCAAAATTCAGTACTTACTTCAAATGTATAGAGTTGTGAATCTTCGTGCATCGTATCTAGAATTTCACGTGTAATATTGCCAGGTCCTGCTCCAAATTCGACAATCGTTTGCGCTTGGTTTGGATTTATATTACTGCACATTTCACGTTGACACCTACGGCTAGTCTGTGTCACTGCCCCCGTAGTTCTAAGATTTTTGGCTAAATTTATAGCCGCCTTTATTTTTTGCATTAGCATTATTTAAAGGTAGTAAAAGAGATTATAAATTCGGATTATTCACTAGATAAAGCAATACTATTGAAAGATTTGGAATATTTGTTTTTTGAGTCAGAAATCAAGAGTCTGGATAATCTTATTTGGGGGCTGCATATACCTATCCCCCAAGACTTGGTAGATCATTTAATATCGGCAGACCATAGGCGAATTGTGTATCAAATCAAGGATGCCGAGCCACTACATCGAGCGATGATGCCAGACGGGAATGGCGGCTATTATCTGTTACTAAATAAGGAGATCCAAAAGAAACAAAAACTTGAACTCGGTGATAAGGTAACCGTAAAAATTCGTAAAGATGATAGTCGTTATGGAATGAATATCTCAGAAGAAATGCTTGAGCTACTGGAGCAGGACGAAGAGGGTAGTCACTATTTTCATACACTGACTGTCGGTAAACAACGAAGTCTGATCTATATTGCTACAAAGCCAAAATCAAGTGCTAAGAGGGTAGAAAAAGCTTTGGTGATTCTAGATTATTTAAAATCTACCAAAGGGAAACTAGATTTTAAAGAACTCAATATTGCTTTCAAAGAATTTAATGCTGATCGATATTTTGGAATGTGAAATTGCAATATCTCATTTTCGCGTTTCCAGTAAATTTTGTTTTTCTGAAACTAGGTAGAGGGTTTTATTATTAGAGATTACGGAAAAAATAAAATTAACTTTTGATGAAAAGATACACCGTTGGGATATTCGTACTGATACTCATATTATCATTGTTGAATTACGACTATTCAAGTTTGACCGCTTTCAAGTTAAGTAAATCCAATGTGCTCGATATTCTTATAATTTTAATATGTCTCTTCGCTATTTTCTACGTCATTCTAAAAAAAAGATCTTAGCAAAAAGAGGTAGATATCAACTCATTAGCCTTTTATAATGCTTCTGCGAGTTTAAGTTTATGAAGTATTACTTTCGGGTTTTAGCCAAAAACTCTTGTGGCGTAAATATTGGTAAACTACTAGTTTTGAAATCTTTTATATTTCGAGTTACAATGACTTCCATTTCGGCATGTAAAGCACTAAAATTTTGAACACCATCTTCGAAGTCTTTAAATTTCGATTGTAAAGAGCACTTAATTTCTTTTTCTCCGACCTTGATAATTTTTACGAAAGTAATTAGTTTATTGACTCTTGTAAATGCCTGCTCGGCATTAATGGTTTTAGCGATGAGGTAGTGGATATTGGCAATTGCAAGAGAAGACGTATGCAGTTTGAATTGCTTTTTTAGAGAAAGTTCAAGTATCCATTTTATGTCATTAAGAAAGGGTTCTCTACCGAGTAGAAAGTCCAATAAAACATCAGAATCAAGAAATATTTTCATATGTCAAAACTTCTTGTTTTTCTACGCAAATAAAGCTCTTTAAATGAATCATGATTAGTAGATTATGTCAAATACTTTTTAATCAATGCTTCGGTCTTGACATCATCAAAACTCTTACCAGTAGGTAATTTTACTGAACCGCAAAGTTCTTCTATCAGCGGGTTAAAAGAATAATCCTCTTGTATCTTTTTTCTATTGATAATAGACTTCAAATATTCTTCTATCACACTTGAGAGGCTACGACCTTGAGACTTAGCATAATCCTTTGCCTTTTCGATGACTTCCTTTTCTATTGATAGGGTAAGCTTGGAATTCATACGTATTAAATTTACAATTAAAAATACGTATAAAATTTCACTTTATCAATCCAATGAAATGTATCGTTAGGATAATTTGCAACATCTCAAAATTGCAATATTTCTTCGTCGAGTAATCGCATTCTAGTTTTCCAATATCTTATTTTCCATGGTAATCCTTACCAGGCCAGCAGTATTACGAGCATTCAGTTTATTCAGTAAGCTACTGCGATGAGACTCTACTGTTTTGAGACTTATGAATAGTTCTTTAGCAATTTCTTGAGTGGTAAATTCTTCCACGATAAGTTTCAGTACTTCTTTTTCTCTTCTAGAAACTTTGGGTATAAGTTTGGTACTACCTTTAGATTCCATCCTCTTTTTCATCAAAGACTTCATGATCGTATTAGTCACATCCTTGCTGAAGTAGGTTTTACCACCGCATATCGTACGTATGGCATCTAGTAGTTCTTTACGACCCGTATTTTTCAAAATATATCCCTGAGCACCATTATTGAGTATTTCGGTTACGAAACTCTCTTCGTTAAACATACTAATGGCCAATATCTTTACCTCAGGATACTCAGCCAATACAGTTTTGCTTACTTCAATACCAGTGATACCTGGTAGGTTGATATCTAAGAGTATGATGTCTGGTTGTACTACTTTAAGTTGCTTTAGTACTTCTTCTCCAGTATAGCACTTGCAGATAACCTGCATATCATCCTCTTTATTGAGTATCGAGTCTATACCGTCAACGAACATCGTGTGGTCGTCAGCTACCATAATATTAATCATAAAGAGGATTTTATTAAATGCGTAAATAATTCAACACTACGAATATATAGGCATTTTCATTGAGATTCTAGGGGTAATCCCCTAATCGCCAAAATGGGGGATTTCTACGATTACTGCTTCTAAAAATGACTGCATCTTTGGAAAGTAATCAATAAGAAATGATGCAAAGTACCAAACATAATAATATCGAAATAAGCGTATGTTGGTCTTTGTTACTTTCCGTTTTGTTGATCATCCAGAGCTTGAATGCATAGCTCTCGTTTATTTGAAAATCATGTTTTAGTTCTTGATAGATTCGTTGTTTTTGATCTTTTAGCTGTTCCGAGAGGGATAATCTAAAAAATCAAAAGAGATAGTCGCAATCACTCATGTGAATGCTGTTCGATGGATGGAATATTATTCGAAATCGACAGGGTATTAGCCATGTTTGGTCGCAGATGGTAGTCAGTAAGCTCGGTACTTGCTACTTATGCTTCTAGATCCGCTAATACCCTCTATTCTTCTTCATATAATATCAATCATAACTAAAAAAGATAACAATATAAAGATCACCTGCCCAGCAGTTATGCGAGGTAGGTGATCGCCAAAAATTTAGATACTCATTGGGATTGACTATTGCATTTAAAGAATAACCTCCATAAAGATGGAGGTTTTCTTTTTTTATGACATGATTAAAAATCATCTTTGAGTGTAACAACATAAGAGTTTGACTTACTTCTCTCATATCATATCAAGCATTTTATATTCTCTACTGACGATTGCGGTTATGTTGTTATACATATCTGACGTATCAGCACAGTCAAAAGAGGCTTATCAGGAGCTTAATGATGAGCTAAGCAGAGCTCGTAAGTTGATGGATCATCAACAATTAGGGGATGCATATTACAATTTGGCTTGGCACGAAGAGACCCAGCGATACGACTATGCTAAGGCTTTTGATCATTATAATAATAGTCTGACCTACTTCAAGTTGCTCAATGATACACTCAAGATCAAAGAGGTGGAGCAAAGGATCGCATTTCGATTTAAGGAGGCGGAACTTTACAGCGATGCGATCGATATATATGAGGAGCTGCTCATCTATTATCAGAGTAAAGGCGATACGCTAAAAATGATCAATATATTCTCAGAGTTAGCTTCAGTTTACAAGGAAAGAGGAGATCTAGATCAGCAGCAAGTATATCTATCAGCAGCTATAGAACTCAACCTTGGGATAAGAGATACATCAGCCCATATCCAATTTTTAAGGGAAGATATTAAAAGGCTTATTCAACTCAATACTTTGGATAGTGCGATCCGAACGGCGTTTAAAGCATTTGAATTTAGTAACCAAATAGAATCCAGCGATCTCAAAGCTCAAACCTTATTTGATATTGCATATGTCAATAAACTTCAAGGAAATTATCAACGAGCGATCAAGTATTTTAAAAATGGTGAGGCTTTGCTCAGCAGTCGAGATTATGATAAAAATAGATTAAGATTTTATCAAGAATTATCGGATTGCTATGCGTTAGTCTCTGACTATCAGCAAGCCTATGAATACAATCAGCGTTACTCCGCTCTCAATGATAGTATATTGGATAAAGACCGTCAAGAGGCGTTGAATAATGCTAATATCAGATACCAAATCAATGAGAAGAATAAGGATATTCTAAACCTAGAGCGAGAGAAAAAATTTGTTGAGGATCGAAATAGCCAGCAAAGGACTGTATTGTATTTCTTAATGTTTGGTTTGGGCTTAGTGCTCTTGTTGTTATACTATAGCATCCGATTTTATACTCAGAAAATAAAAACAGAAGGGATCATCACGGAACAAAAAGGAGAGCTTGATGCCCAAAGAATACGAGAGTTAGAGGATAAGGTAAAGATCAGTAGTATGCAGTCTATGCTTGAGGGGCAAGAGAAAGAACGAGAGCGGGTTGCCAAAGATCTACATGATAGTCTTGGGGGGCTGCTGAGTACTATAAAATTGCAATTTGATAGCGTAAGAGCCAAGCGAGAGGACATTGCTGATATCAAAGAATACAAAAAGGCCAACTCGTTATTGGATACAGCTGTAGAGGAGATCCGTACCATATCTCAAAATATGCAACCTGGAGCTCTCAGCAAACTGGGGCTGATACCAGCGATCACGGATATGATCAATCGCTTTGATAATGAAAAATATCCTGATATTGACTTTCAGTTTTATGATATTCCCAAGTCTCTAGCACCTACCGTTGCACTATCTATCTATAGGATAGTCCAAGAGTTGCTTCATAACTCTATAAAGCATGCCAAGGCATCTGAGATATTGATACAACTCAATAAAGATGGTGATGAACTTGTATTGCAGTATGAAGATGATGGGGTAGGATTTGATCCTAAAAACATTAGATCTAAGGGAATGGGATTGAGCAATATCCAGTCAAGAGTGCATTATATGAAAGGAAACTTAGAGGTAGATACGGTGTTAGGAGAAGGTACGTCATACTTGATTAATGTCAGTATTTAAGCAATTATCAGATCAGATTATAGAGGATACTCCGATCCAGAAAGTGGATGTATCGTCATGGTTAAATAAAGACTATGAAATCTACATCAAGCGAGATGATTTGACTCATGAGCATGTCAGTGGCAATAAGTGGCGTAAGCTCAAGTATAATCTTCTACATGTAATCGATCATCATGCAGGCATTATTAGTTTCGGAGGGGCATTTAGCAATCATATCTATGCATTGTCCTACGCTTGCTTTGTTTTAAAAATTCCACTTGTTTTATATGTGAGAGGTGATAAGTTTGATTCTCATAATCCGACTTTAGCATTCTGTATAAAGCATGGTGCAGAGATCATCATGATCGATAGGTCAAGGTATAGAGATCGTAATGATGCAGCATTTATTTCTGAAATTCAACAATGTAACCCTAATTATTTCGTCATCCCAGAAGGCGGCACCAATGGATATAGCGAAGCTGGTACCAAAGAGCTAGCTAGGCAAATAAAGTCTTACGAGATCAACTTTGATGGTGTAAGTATATCTGCGGGTACAGGTGGTACAGCATCAGGCCTCATCAATGAAGGAGTGGGTGCCCCTATTACAGTATTCAGTAGCTTAAAAGGAAATTTTCTTCAGAAAGATATTGATAAGCGACTGATGTCAGATGCCCAATCTTGGCGTTTGAATACAGATTATCATTTTGGAGGATATGCCAGATGGAATACCGAGCTGATAGAGTTTATACGATCTTGGTATAAGCATACTCATATTGCTATAGAGCCCATCTATACCGCTAAGCACTTTTATGGAGTTCTTGATTTATGTCAAAAAGAAGAGTTACCCACAGGAAAATATCTTATGATTCACTCAGGTGGTCTTCAAGGACTAGCTGGGTTTAATTATTTGAATGATGGTTTGTTAGGTAGAATCTTTAGATAAAATTACTTGCTCTATCACCTCCGCATAATGCTTATGCTCTAGCTTAAGTACCTCATTGGCGACCTCTTCGGGTGATGTACAGGCAGAGATATCAGTGCTAAATTGTGCAATGATGGCTCCTTCATCATACCGCTCGTTGACATAGTGGATGGTAGGGCCAGATACCATATCACCCGCCTCGAATACTGCATGATGTACATGCATGCCATACATACCCTTGCCGCCGTATTTAGGGAGTAGGGCAGGGTGTATATTTACGATTTTGTTGGGAAATGCTTCTATGAGAAAGGAGGGTATCAGTTTTAAAAATCCTGCTAATACGATCAGATCACATTCATTCAGAAGATCTAGCATATGGGCTTGATCTTGATATTGCGCATTGGTAATGTAATAGCAATCTATATGATGTCGTTTGGCAACTTCGATTACTCCAGCCTTTGATCTATTGGTCAAGATGAGACCTACTTCTATAGTAGAGTGATCCTTAAAGTATTGTGCTATTTTATCGGCATTGCTACCACCGCCTGATGCCAATATAGCTATACGATTCATCGTTTACTGCCTAGTGGACTATAGATATTCGCTCTTGCAGGATCGATAGCGACCAAGATATCGTGGACTCTATTTTTCTTATTTCGCTCGGCTACTTTAAAGATTTCTACCAGCTCTTGTCCTTTGGTATCACAAAACATTTTGAGGATATGTGCTCTTGGGAAATTTTTGAATACTCGATCGACAAGTGCTACTCCATTCATCATGATGGTCTGTGCTTGGTCATAATCTTGATGCATGAGATCGAGACCTTCACGATGATAGGTATACATTGCTTTTCTAAAATCCTTACTAGAGGGACTCAGTATATTTTGAATAAGCCAATATCGATTCTGATCAGTACCGAGAGATGTCCAGGCAGGATCTGAAGCTGCTACTCCCGTAGGTATACTATTGACGATCTGATCTGCTATTTTAAAATAATCGGTACCTCCATTTTCGGAAAAACTATCGTAATCATACCCCAAAATAACGTAGGCATAAAAGGTCAGAACACTAGAAAAGTTATCTACAAAACTGGTGGCACTATTCTCTATACGTTGAAATTGCTCAAAGGTAAAATTGACATTATCACTATATCCAAAGAGCTGCGTTGTATAATTTGATTTATACACAGGTCTGATGGTTTGTATCCTGATGTTAGCCTCAAAACGGTTGACAGCAAGTTCTTTCGTAATATTGATAATAATATTGCCTTGTATTTTTTCTTCTTCTTCAAACTCGTCTTCTGTCCATCGATTATTATTGAAAAACTCCGATATCTGAGTTTCCATTTGACTCAATATACTCGGATCGGCTAATTGTAACTGCTGTCCATAATTGACCTTTACATCAAGATTGAGTTCTTGAGCCTTAAGGCTTGAAAGTACGAGAGCAAAAATAAAAATGGATAAAATATATTTTTTCATCGGCTTGTTATAGCTGTTCTTGATATTGTATGATTTCTTGTATGATATCTTTGGCAACATCAGACTTAGACTTTAACTCATATCCTGTCGACTTATTGTCTCTTCTGATGATCGTGACCTTATTTGTATCATGTTTAAAGCCTGCACCTTTATCATTTAAGGAATTTAGTACGATCAGATCAAAATTCTTACGCTCTAGTTTTGATTTAGCATTTGCGATTTCATTTGTTGTTTCCAAGGCAAACCCCACGAGTATCTGCTTCTCTGATTTTAGTGATCCTATACTTTTGGCGATGTCAAGTGTTCGCTCAAGTTCGATCGCTTTCATCTTACCTTGACCCTTCTTGATCTTTTCTTCAGAATAATTTTTGGGTTTATAGTCCGCTACCGCCGCAGCCATAATAAAGATATCAGCTGATGTATGTGCATGTACCTGATCGTACATTTCTTGTGCCGATATTACTCGGTGTACCTGTACTCTGATGTCCTCAATGGGTATGTGGCTGGGGCCTAGTACCAAATGTACCTCGGCTCCTCTACGAATACATTCTTCTGCGATGGCAATACCCATCTTTCCCGTACTTTTGTTTCCTATAAACCTTACGGGATCGATAGCTTCAAAAGTTGGTCCAGCCGTGATCACTACAGTCTTATTTTTAAGATCTTGTTGTTGATTCAAAAAATCTTCGATTACCTGTACGCAATCTTCTGGTTCGGCAACTCGCCCTACTCCCTCGAGCCCACTAGCTAGTTCTCCGCTAGTAGGTGCTATCATATGATTACCGTATGATTTTAAAGTCTTGATATTAGACTGATTACTGGGATGCAACCACATATCTCTGTCCATAGCTGGTGCATAAAAGACGGGACATTTTGCAGAAGTGTAGCAGGCTAATAGCATGTTATCTACAATACCATGCGCCATTTTTGCGATGGTATTGGCGGTAGCTGGTACGATAAGCAGTACATCAGCCCATAAACCTAAATCTACATGGTTATTCCATTCTTGGTCTGATGATATATCGGAGTAGACACTATGTTTAGATAGAGTAGCAAAGCTTAAAGGAGATACAAAATCCTTAGCCGCAGAAGTCATGACTACTTTTACGGTGTAGCCTTTTTTGATTAATAATCGAGTAAGTAATAGAGACTTATAGACAGCGATGCTGCCACTTACTCCAAGTAGTATATTACCTCTAGATACAGACATAAAAGATTAAGATCACGATGCTACTGAAGCATCATCACCTTCTTGGTCTTCCTCTTCTTGCTTGTACTCGTAAGCAAGTTCATCGTTAAGAAATTCTTCTGTAGCGATCAGCGCAGGATTAGGCATACGCTCATAAAACTTAGAGATTTCTATTTGCTCCTTGTTTTCATGTACTTCTTCGATGGTGTCAGTCTGTACTGCAAATTCATCCAACTTGATGTGTAGCTCTTCCTTGATCTGCTTAGATAGGTTTTTAGCTCGTGTATTGATTACTGCAATAGCTTCATAGATACTATTTACTTTTTCGCTTGCCATACCTTTGATATCACGGGCTCTTAGGTTAGCATCTAATCCTTGCACTTTAGATTTAATATCTGTCATACTTTGAACTTTTTTAACTCAGCTTCGGCATTCTGACGAATACCTCTTGCATCCTTTTTGAATTTTGAATTTGGAAATCTCCGTATTAAGTAATCGTGGTAACTCAATACTTTCTCAAAACGTTCACGTTTCTTTTCGTAAACACTATTATTAGCGAGGATATCTCCTGATTTTAATATCAAAAAACGTACCTCTTCTGCTCGATCTGTCTCTGGGAAATCTTTGAGCATATTCTCAAACGACTTGATCGCGGAGATATGATTTCCCGTTTTAAAATATAATTCTCCTTGCATAAATGCCTTTACCTCAAGTTTAGCTCTCATTTCATCGATAAGATCATTGCACTCTTTTACTCGTAGGCTTGTGGGGTACTTGTTGATAAAAGACTGCATCTCATCAATCGCATCAGCGCTGAAACTTTGGTCAAGTTTTGCATTTGGTGATAACTGATACTTACTGTAAGCGGACATAAACTCTGCTTCTTCTTTTCGCTCGCTGTTATAATAAGTCCTAGAAAAACTACTAAAATAGTGAGAGGCAAGCTGGTATTGCTTGAGATAATAATGACAATATGCAAACTGATAAAATAAATCTTCGGCCTCGGCTTTACCGCGATAATATGGTATGACTAGCTCATATAAAGTTTGAGCATTAAGATACTCCTCTTGGTTATAATAGTCATTGGCAGTTTTGAAAATAAGCTCAGGTTCATTAGAACTACGTATTTTCTCAAATTCTGTTTTACAAGAACTGGATAATATTATCAATACTAGGGAATATAGGAGATACCTCAATTTCATCAGCCTGCAAAGTTATTTCATTTATGCCAACGGCACAAGAAAATGATAAGTATTCTCAAAACCTAGTCTTTATGAAAGTCTTAACGTTAATAGTGAGTCCTTTTAGTACAGACATATTTCAATATGCTATTTGCATAAAATACAGATGATATCCCTTATACCACGTCCACATCATCATCCTCATCTCGATCTAAACTGACGCTATAAGTATAGTACAATATTAGCCCAGCTCCCGCACCTATAATGGTCATCGGTACAATCAAAATCCCATCATCAAACCAAAGGAGCGATTCGAGTATGGCACCGATTACAAAACCAGAGGCACCAAGAACAAGTACCATCCCAAATTTTAGAGCATTAAGTTGTTTTACTTTTTTCTTGTATTTAAAAGCTGATTTATCCATCACATTCATGCTATGACGCAATCGCCTATTTTTGAAAAAGTAAACGATGAAGGTGATTGCCGTGATCCAAAATCCTATGATTGCTAGTATTTCTATTGCCATGATTATTGCTTATTTACACATGATACGGAATGATCACATGGT
>JAHDGW010000432.1 GCA_020631635.1 Saprospiraceae bacterium | reverse complement strand
CATGCAAAAGGAAGGATTCGGATAGTTTTCATAGTCAATAAATTTTAGAAAAGTGACAAATAATATGGCATCGGATGATGTAGTCATGTACTGAATTATTCGATGCTTACACTTCAAATCTAGACTGGATCATACAGTTAAAAAATCGACTTTATACTTCTTGAGCTTCCTTTTATACAAAAGCTACTTTTTATTATACATTTTGTTTTTTGGTATGAAAACTCAGGGTTTATCTTAGCCTTATCATGAAGAATCAATCCCTTTTGCACCGCTTTAGCTATGACAGTAGCTTCTGGCCACTACGACATTTACTGTTTTGGTTTTTCGTATATACAGATGAATTTCTTTCCATTATCGGTATCACCCCTGAGTATGAGACTTACTCAGATGTATTCGCAATCTTTTTATTAGATGCAGCATTGGTATATATCAATCTGTATATACTCCTTCCTTTCTTTTGGAATCGTAAAAAATATATAGGCTACTTTTTGCTCACAGCACTGACTCTAGGTATCAACGTATATATTTCATTGCAATCTTCATTAGCTGATTATTGTGAAGAATGCGAGGAAATTCTGGATGCATCCATGATTTTATCTGATTTTATATCGGTACTCTTCAGCACTGGCTCTATACTCTTTATGGCCGTAAGCATCAAGCTCATCAAAGACTATATCGCCCGAGAACGAAAGCAGCAGGCACTCAAAGAGCAGCAAGCAAAACTAGAACTACAATTGCTACAAGATCAGGTCAACCCTCACTTTTTATTCAATAGCCTCAATAATCTTTATATTCTTTCGAAAACAGATCCTAAAAAAACTCCCGAACTCATCATGGAGTTATCTGAACTCATGCGGTATCAAACCTACTATGCCAGCCAAGATCAAGTAGAGCTACAACATGAAATAAGCTTTTTGAAATCATACCTAAATATGGCTAAGCTAAGATCAGAAAATCTAGCTTGGAACATATCTGAGGACGATAGGCTCAATCATATGAGTATACCACCCTTATTGTTTTTACCACTAGTCGAAAATGCTATCAAATACGGTCAGACACTTGATGAAGACGATCCATACCAAATCAATATCTCTTGGTCTGCGACGGGAAACAAACTGACATTTCAATGTGTCAATACCATAGGGGATGCAGCCCAGCATCATGACACCTCAAAAGATCCTGTGCATCGTGGTCAAGGACTAGCAAATACAGAAAAGCGACTCTCACTACTCTACCCCAAGCAGCACCGCTTAACGACCAAATCAGAGGATAATCAGTTTTCTGTGTATCTTGAGATACATGGAATCATTGAAATGCTTGATCGTTGATGACGAACCTTTGGCTAGAAAAGGTATCTCT
>JAHDGW010000101.1:2428-10824 GCA_020631635.1 Saprospiraceae bacterium | reverse complement strand
CCTCCTACTAGCCCTGGAGTATATTTATGAAAGTTCCACTTTGATCCAGCTGCTTCGATAACTTCATTCGTATCTATTCCTATGCTATCAAAGATAATAGCCAATTCATTCATTAATGATATGTTAATATCTCTCTGTGTATTTTCAATCACTTTTGCTGCCTCCGCAACTTTAACTGACGAAGCCTTATATAATCCTGCTTCAATAATACTTCCGTAGACTTCTGATATTGTGTCTAGTGTTGCTTGGTCACAACCACTTACTATTTTCAGTATTTTGGTCAATGTCCGCTCCTTATCTCCTGGTACGATTCTTTCTGGACTATACCCATAGAAAAAGTCTTCACCTGCCTTTAGTCCGCTTTCTCTTTCCAAAATTGGTAGACAATCGTCTTCTGTACATCCCGGATATACCGTACTTTCATATACTACGATATCGCCTTTTTTCAAAGATCCACCTACACTTGCACTTGCTCCTAGCAATGGTTTCAAATTTGGTACTTTATGCTCATCTATATCCGTAGGTACGCCAATAATATGAAAATGTGCTTCCTTTAAATCTTCAGCATTATCCGTGAACTGAATATCACATCCATCGAATGCAGAAGAGTCTAGTTCCTTACTTGGATCTATTCCTTTTTTCATCAATTCTACTCTCTCCGTATTGATATCAAAACCAATTACCGAGAATTTTTTCGCAAATTCTAATGCAAGCGGACGTCCGACATAGCCTAAGCCGGTAACGCTTATTTTTTTCTTTTTATTTAGTAATTCTTTTAGCAACTAATTTAAATTAAAGATTAATTATATTATCATCCCGGCTGCAACTGTGTTATTTGTTGCTTCATCTATCAAAATAATAGAGCCCGTTGCTCTATTTTGTCTATACTCATCGGCAAAAACTGGTTTAGTTGTTCTTAAGCTTACTCGTGCTATATCATTGGACCTGATTTCAGTATCCTCTTGCTCTCTGTGCAAAGTATTTATATCAAGCTTATACTTGATTTCCTTGACCATACATCTTATATCTTGTGTAGTATGCTTAAGCGCATATTTACCTCTAAGCTGCAACGGCTTATTATGATCAAACCAACAGAGCATAATCTCTAAATCTTGAGTTGTCTGAGCTTGATTATTGGTCCTCACAATCATATCTCCTCGGCTAATATCTATTTCATCTTCTAACAATAGAGTTACAGATTGTGGAGGAAAAGCTTGTTCTATTTCACCATCATAGGTATCAATTTTTTTGATGGTCGATGTAAATCCACTAGGTAGTACCATAACTTGATCTCCCTTTTTAAAGACACCTCCTGCCACTCTACCTGCATAACCACGATAATCATGATACTCATCGTTATATGGTCTAATCACATATTGTACAGGAAATCTGCAATCGATAAAGTTATGATCACTTGAAATGTGCACATTTTCAAGATAGTACATTAATGTAGTACCCTCGTACCAGTCCATTTTTTCACTTCGGTCTACAATATTATCTCCTTTCAGTGCAGATACTGGTATGAAGCTCACGTCTTTTACATCAAGCTTGGTTGCAAAAGCCTCAAACTCATCATGTATTTTATCAAAAACTTCTTGACTATAATCAACCAGATCCATTTTATTGATACATACTACAATATGAGGTATCTGCAATAGTGATGCTATGATGGCATGTCGTTTAGTTTGCTCTATTACACCTTTTCTGGCATCAATCAGTAGAAGTGCCACATTAGCAGTAGAGGCACCTGTGACCATATTACGTGTATATTGGATATGACCAGGTGTATCCGCAATAATAAATTTTCTTTTCGGTGTAGAAAAGTATCGGTATGCTACATCTATTGTAATTCCTTGTTCTCTTTCAGCTTTCAAACCATCCGTAAGTAAGGCTAAGTTAACCTCCTCTTCCCCTCTTTTTTCACTAATAGCTTCAATCTGCTCGTATTGATCTTGAAATATAGATTTACTATCGTATAATAATCTACCAATCAAAGTAGATTTTCCATCATCTACGGAACCCGCGGTAGTAAATCTTAGTAGTTCTGTGTTTTTATTATTCACTGTTGACGTTTTTTGGCTTTTGGCTTTTGGCTTTTGGCTTTTGGCTTTTGGCTTTTGGCTTTTAATTACTCTTTGAGTTTATTTCTCAAAGAATTCATACTTGCTTTTAATTTATTTAGCTGTGTTATCGTCTCTGAAATATTGTCGATATACTTTTGATTAAGGGCAATGATAAGTTGTGTTTCAAGTTCAAAGGCTGAGCCTATGGCTATTTCTAAAAACCTTTTGAATGCTTTGTCACTTTCACGGCAACATCCTTCGGCGATATTTGAAGGTATAGAAACTGCAGAACGTTTAATCTGAGAGGTAAGCCCATATTTTTCTTCCTGAGGGAAGCTTTTTGATAAAGTATATACTTCATTAACAATCCGCATTGCTAGATGCCAAATATCATATTTCTTAAAATCTCTCATAAAAAGTCAATCCTCACTTGGATTCTTACTATGGCAGCTATCCGCTAATGGCTAATGGCCAAAAGCTAACTTAAAAATATCCTTGTTTCTTACGATCTTCCATTGCCGTTTCAGATCGTTTATCATCAGCTCTTCCTCCACGTTCTGTCATTCTACTGGTTGCAACTTCTTCTATTATTCCCTCAACCGTTGTTGCGTTTGATCTCCAAACTCCTGTACAAGTGATATCTCCAATAGTACGACATCTGACCATTTCTGTGAATGATGATTCTCCTTCTTTTTTGGGTATATACTCACTATCCGCTAATAGTACACCATCACGTTCTATAACTGCTCTTTCATGTGCAAAATAGAGTGATGGGAGTGGTACTTTCTCTTCTGCAAGATATTGCCAAACGTCTAATTCTGTCCAGTTAGAAATTGGGAATACTCTAAAGTGCTCTCCTATATGCTTACGTCCATTGAAGAGATTCCAAAGTTCAGGTCTTTGATTTTTGGGATCCCATTGTCCAAATTCATCTCGATGCGAAAAGAAGCGTTCTTTTGCCCGAGCCTTTTCCTCATCCCTACGACCTCCACCCATCGCGGCATCGTACTTTCCCTTTTCTAATTCATCTAGTAAGGTGTATATCTGCAAACCATTTCTACTTGCATTTACACCTTTTTCTTCCGTTACATGACCAGCATCAATTGCTTCTTGTACATATCCTACTTTAAGTTTAAGACCATACTTAGCTACTAGCGCATCTCGATAATCCAAGGTCTCTTGAAAATTATGTCCAGTATCTACATGCAAGAGTTGAAAAGGTACTTTGGCTGGGTGAAATGCCTTCACGGCAAGATAAGTCATCAATATACTATCCTTACCTCCAGAAAATAGTATCACCGGATTTTGAAATTGAGCTGCTACTTCTCTGAAAATAAATATAGATTCTGCCTCTAGCTCTCTTAGATGATCCGTATGATACATGTTATTTCAGTGATTTGCTTTGCGAGTTAATAATTTGCTTGTCTCTTAAATATTGATAAAGGTGATTGACACATTCCTCTATAGAATGACTACTAGAATCTAATATTACTGCTGGTTGTAGTGGTTCTTCATATGGACTATCAATCCCCGTAAACCCCTTAATTTTTCCAGCTCTAGCTTTTTTATATAGTCCCTTTACATCTCTAGATTCACATATTTCCAAAGGAGCTTGAATATACACTTCGTTAAAATCATCTGACCCTATAATATTTTTAGCCAGTTGTCTAATCTCAGAAGTTGGGCTGATAAATGAGCATATACATATATTTCCTGATTGACAAAAAAGCTTAGCCACTTCAGCAATTCTTCTGATATTTTCTTCTCTATCCTCGATAGAGAAGGATAAATCCTTATTTATACCTACTCTGATATTGTCACCATCTAAAACTTGAACAAGATGCCCTTTTTCAAATAATTTTCTTTCTAATGATCCAGCTATTGTAGATTTTCCAGAACCACTTAATCCCGTAAGCCAAATAACTGCGCCTTGTTGATGGAGAGCATACTCTTTCTCCTTTCTAGACACCAACTGATCCTGTATTGGGTGAATATTATTCAATTCTTTGTTCTAAAAACTTCTTCCACAACCACAGAAAATCCTGCTATCACGCTACTACTTGCATGTTCTTCCGCCACAAAAGGCTTAGAACCTATATATTTCCCTTCCTTATTTAGACTATAGATTGTAATGTCCTCGTTGCCTGGATCTGCCAGCCAGTATTCTTGAACTCCATTCTCTTCATACAGCTCAAATTTCTCCTTCATCTCTTTGCGGCTATTGCCAGGCGATAATATTTCGATAATAAGATCTGGCGCTCCAGTACAGCCTTGTTCTGTCAACTTATTGGGATCGCAGATGACGCATATATCGGGTTGTACTACCGTATGAGCACCTTTTCGATTTAGAAATACATCAAAGGGAGCATTAAAAATTTCACATTTTCTTTGATCCAAAACAGGTAACAGTATTTTGTTGAACCTCATGGATATTCTTTGGTGTAAAGTGCTCGGTGCAGGACTCATTTTAAAAATCCTTCCTCGTATCAATTCTACTCGCTCCTTAAATTTCCAACTTAGATAATCTGAATATGTATAAGTCTTATTGAAGTCTAACTGATCTAAGGATGTAATCATGAGTCTTTCTTTAGTTTTTAAAAACTTCTTCCACAACCACAGAAAATCCTGCTATCACGCTACTACTTGCATGTTCTTCCGCCACAAAAGGCTTAGAACCTATATATTTCCCTTCCTTATTTAGACTATAGATTGTAATGTCCTCGTTGCCTGGATCTGCCAGCCAGTATTCTTGAACTCCATTCTCTTCATACAGCTCAAATTTCTCCTTCATCTCTTTGCGGCTATTGCCAGGCGATAATATTTCGATAATAAGATCTGGCGCTCCAGTACAGCCTTGTTCTGTCAACTTATTGAGGTCGCAGATGACGCAGATGTCGGGTTGTACCACGGTGTCTTTTCCCTTTCGAGAAAGTAATACGTCGAAAGGAGCACTGAAAACCTGACATTCTTCATTTTTCAAAATATTCCAAATTGTTCCAAATAATACTCCAGAAACGAATTGATGTTTCCGATTGGGTGCTGGACTCATCTTGAAGATTTTTCCTCTCAATAGTTCCACTCGCTCTTTAAACTTCCAAGAAAGATAGTCGGAGTAAGTATATGTTTTATTAAGGTCTAATTGGTCCAGTGATGTGATCATTATAATAAGATAACCGATTTTATTATTGCAATCAAGGTCATTTGTGCAAATCATTAACTAAGGCAATAGAGTCAATGACCTTATCAACACCAAAACCATAACCTTCTAATATTCTCTGGTAGCTCTGTGTATGTAAATCTGCAAAACCCTCACTAAATTCTAGCTCCACTCCATTAATCTCTATAGATCTAAAGGTTTTCACTCCTCGACTCTGCACTATTACTGGCAGGTCGTCAGCACTTATACTTAAATCCCACTCTACTTCTGCATTTTCAAGTCTGAGAGTTCCGCCTACTCGTTGATCGTCTTGATAATTAAGCTTACTATCCAATCGACTACCAAAAACCCATATCAACATATCAAAAAAGTGAATACCTATGTTACTCAATAATCCGCCAGATTTGGCTTGATCTCCTTTCCAACTATAATGATACCACTTACCTCTTGAGGTTATATATTGAAGTTTTACTTTGTATGGTTCTGTTGTGGAAGACTTATCAATACGTTCTTTTAAGGCAATAATACTTGGGTGTAATCTTAGTTGTAGAATATTATAGATCCTACCAATAGACTCCTGCTCCAAATCAATTAATGGTTGAATATTCCAAGAGTTAAGTACCATTGGTTTTTCACAGATTACATTCGCTCCCAATCGTAATCCAAATCGGATATGGGCGTCATGTAGGTAATTAGGAGAGCAAATGACAATATAGTCAACTCCTGCTCCTTGTCTTTTAAGTTTCTCAAGGTGTCTATCAAACCTCTCAAATTCTGTGAAAAAAGCAGCATCAGGGAAATAACGATCTATAATACCCACCGAATCATTAGGATCCATAGCTGCCACCAATTGTCCTCCTACATCTGTAATAGCTCTCATATGACGAGGAGCGATGTAACCTGCCGCTCCTATTAAGGCAAAGGTTTTAATTATTGCTTTATGTGTATTACCCAAACTGATAATCTAATTATTCTTCAACTTTAGAAGCTTATCAACATCGTCCAAATCACGAGGCCTACTACTTGCTTTCTTGGCTTTTATCAATGAATTCAAATGAATTACCCTCACTTTTTCTTCATCTCTCATACTGAACCATACTGCTTTTTCAAAAACCTCAGTAAATGATACTCCTTTTAAACTAGTAATAATATCAATACTTACAGGTGATGATCCATAGGTGAATACTTCATTTTCTTTATCTAAAAATTTACTCTTCGTCATTCCGAATAGTGGCAACCCAAAATTATTAAATGCTTTGACGAGATCTCGATAATTTTCTGCAGACTGTTCAACAAAAATATCCATATCTCCTGTGGTACGATGATACCCATGAAGTACAACGCTATAACCCCCAACAAGAACATACTTTACATTAGAAAGATTAAGTGCTTTTATAAAATCAAAAAAATCAGAATGAAAAATATCCATTACTCCCTAACTCTACTTGAATACTTTAATTTATCCATCGGGTTTCTATCATTAGGATCTAGTCCATATATTCTGCAACTGAGAATCCATGCTGCAGCTAGTCGTTCTTCGGGTGATAAATGAAGATTAGACGCATTTTTTATTGATGCTGACTCAAATGTATTGATTGAAAACTTAGTTCTATCTAGCTTCAAACCCCAATAACATTATTCTTAGAAAAAAGGTATTCCTTTCCACTATAAGCACAATATGCTTTGCCATGCTTGTCAAAGCTTAACCTATTTCCATATTCACTCATCCATCCTATTTGCTTCGCTGGACTTCCTACGACTAAAGCATAATCTGGTACATCTTTAACTACTGTAGTGCCAGCTCCGACAAAGGCATACCTTCCTATGATTGTACCACAGACAATTGTAGCATTCGCTCCTATAGAAGCTCCTTTTTTGATGATCGTTTGCTTATACTCATCCTTACGGCTAACCTCACTTCTGGGATTCATGACATTGGTAAATACCATGCTTGGTCCTAAAAATACATCATCCTCACATATGACTCCTGTATAGATAGAAACGTTATTCTGAACTTTCACATTTTGACCTAAAACCACTTCAGGTGATACCACTACGTTTTGACCAATATTACAAGCTTCTCCAACTTCAGCGTCTTTCATAATATGACTAAAGTGCCAAATTTTAGAATGGTCTCCTATGACCGCTCCTTCATCAATAACAGCCGTATGATGGGCGAAGTAGCTCATCTAGCTATTACAGAATTCTTTGACATGATGGATAATATAATCTTGAATTTCATCCGTCATCTCAGTATGTATCGGCACTGAAAACACCGACTTGCAAAGCTCTTCCGTTACTGGAAGTTCGAAGCTTGAATCTACATATTTCTCAAATGCTCCTTGCTTATATAAAGGAATTGGATAGTAGATACCACATGGAATATCCTGAGCATTCAAATATTGAATCATTTCATCTCTTCTTCCATTTGTCATCTTCAGCGTATACTGATGGAATACATGTGTAGAGTTTTTTGATCGCACTGGAGTACCGAGCTCCTCTATATTTTCGAAAGCATTATCGTACTTTCTAGCTACTACATTTCTCGCTTTGGCATAATCATCAAGATGTTTTAGTTTGATATCTAAAACAGCCGCTTGAAGGCTATCTAACCTTGAATTAACGCCAACTACAGCATGATGATATCGTTTGGATTGACCATGATTGGCAACCATTCTTATTTTCTGGTTAAGTTCATCGTCATTGGTAAATATTGCACCACCATCGCCATAGCATCCGAGATTTTTAGCTGGGAAAAATGAGGTTGTACCAATATGACCTATGGTACCCGCTTTTTGACTTGATTTGGCTCCTGAGTAATCTGCACCTATAGCCTGAGCATTATCTTCTATGACGTATAACCCATATTTATTTGCTAAGTCCATGATCGCTTTCATATCACTACATTGACCAAATAAATGCACAGGAACTATTGCTTTAGTTTTATCTGTAATATGTGGTTGGATAAGTTCAGCGGTGGTATTAAAAGTATGTGGATCTACATCTATCATCACAGGAATTAAACCTAATAAGGCTATGACCTCTGTTGTTGCAACATAGGTAAACGCGGGTACAATTACTTCATCACCCGGCTTTAGCCCTAATGCCATTAGAGCTATCTGCAGCGCATCCGTTCCGTTGGCACATGCAATGGCGTGATTTGCTTGTAAGTAATT
>JAHDGW010000101.1:0-2418 GCA_020631635.1 Saprospiraceae bacterium | reverse complement strand
AAACCTAATAAAGCTATGTGTTGTTGCGACATAGGTAAACGAGGGTACAATTACTTCATCGCTTTAGCCCTAATGCCATTAGAGCTATCTGAAGTGCATCTGTACCGTTGGCACAAGCAATAGTATGTTCAACACTCAAGTATTCACTTAGATTCCTTTCGAATTGCTTTACTGCCGGTCCATTGATGAACATCGCAGTATCTAATATTTCATCAAATCGCTCTCTTACTTCGTTTTTGATCTCTTGATATTGACCTATAAGGTCTACCATATGTATCTTGGTAGGTTTATTCAAAGGTTTTTATTTTACAAATTTTAATAGACTTCGTCCACAATGAGTCGGCGCAGCTCAAGCCGTCTATGAGACGTATTTTTCTTTTAAATGCCACTAGCGTTATTGCTATTATTTTAAATTATGAATGACTTTAAGGTTTTCGTAATCATCTTGGTCTTTCACTCGATGTGAATTCTTTTTGGATTCCAGCAAATGGTTGAGATGTAAAAACCGTATTGTGGTATCTTCTATGCTGGCGATAACACTGCTCTCATAGCATTCATCAAAAGAGTTTTGATCAAATCCCATTATTCTGTCCATTAAATCAAGGTAGATTCCATGGCTTAATAAAATATCACAATATCCAGGAATCATGGGTACATTGCTTAGTGGTTCTAAGTCTCCTAAACCCAATGTTGATAGGGCCTTAATCAATTTAGATCTATTTTCTTTTGAATCCTTTAACCATAAGTCAACATCTGCTGTGGCTCTATGGTATCCGTGAAAATTAGTACTAAAACCACCAACTACGATGTATTTTACTTCGGCTTGATTTAGCTTCTTTATTAACTTCAAAAATGTTTGATGAAAAAGATCCATTAAGAATTTTTATTCAGAGTCATCTTATTAGGCTTTCGATAAAGGGGTTTACCTTCATTCATTAAAATACTTAGTTCGATAAGCTTACAGAGTGACTTCATGCGATCAGTATGTGAAAGAGATAAAAATTGTCTGCCTCTGCGGATTACTTGGGCCTTTTCTGAAGTATCTTGATGATAGTTTATTTTCATGAAATCAGATTCATCAGATACTGACCGTATCCACTTTTCAAAGTCTCATTAGCCAACGCTTTTAATTCTGACTCCCCTATAAAACCTTGTCGATAGGCGATCTCCTCGATACAGCCAATTTTCAAAGATTGTCGCTTTTCTATGACTCTGATAAATTCACTTGCATCATGAAGGGATTCAAAAGTACCGGTATCCAACCAAGCAGTTCCTCTAGCCATAACACCAACAGACAGCTCATCTCTTTCAAGATATACCTGATTTACTGTCGTAATTTCATACTCTCCTCTCTTGGATGGTTTTATAGATTTTGAAATTTGTACAACATCATTATCGTAAAAGTATAGGCCTGGGACTGCATAATTGCTTTTAGGTTTATCAGGCTTTTCTTCGATACTCATCACCTTATTTTCTCCATCAAATTCAACTACGCCATAGCGTTCAGGGTCTCTTACGGGATAAGCGAAGACTCTGGCACCTTTTTTTAGCGTCGCACTTTCTCTTAAAAGACCAGTCAATCCAGAACCGTAAAATATATTATCTCCTAAGATCAATGCAACCGAATCATTCTCTATAAATGTTTCTCCAATGACAAATGCCTGTGCCAGTCCATTCGGTGTTTCCTGTGCTTTATACTCAAACCTGCAACCTAGTTCTGCCCCATCCCCTAATAATCTTCTAAATTGATCTTGATCTTCAGGAGTAGTTATAATCAATATTTCTCGTATTCCTGCAAGCATCAATATACTCAATGGATAGTAAATCATTGGTTTATCATACACTGGCATAAGCTGCTTAGAAACTCCTTTTGTGATTGGATATAATCTAGTTCCTGAACCTCCCGCTAGAATAATTCCTTTCATTGAATTATGTTTTGCTCCATTAATTATAAGTCAATTAAGTGTACATTTTTTTATAGTACTCACGATATTCACCACTAGTTACTTGATCTAACCAATCCGTATTCATAAGATACCAATCTATTGTATTCGACAAACCTTCTTCAAATTTCAATGATGGTTTCCAACCTAATTCATTTTCAATCTTAGAGGCGTCGATTGCATATCTCATATCATGTCCCGCCCGATCTTTTACAAATCTTATTAGATTTCTAGATGAACCTACTGGGCGGTCAAGTTTTTGATCTGTCATATCACACATAAGTTCAATGAGCTGTATATTACTCCACTCATTATGTCCTCCTATGTTATATGTTTCACCGTTTTTTCCTTTATGAAATATTAAGTCTATGGCTCTAGCGTGATCTTCAACATACAACCAATCTCTAACATTTAACCCTTTCCCATATACAGGAAGATCTTTATGATGGATTATATTATTGATAAACAGTGGTAT
>JAHDGW010000100.1 GCA_020631635.1 Saprospiraceae bacterium | reverse complement strand
ATTATTTTATCATTATTGATATCTTTAACAGAATCATTCGTTCTTTGAAAAGATTGAAATTAGGAGAAAGTATTCGAGACCTAGGTCTTGATGGTCAGGTCGAGAAAGCAGGTACTCCAACTATGGGGGGATTTATCATTCTACTGTCCATTATGATTCCTTGTCTGTTATTGGCAGATTTGACCAATGTATATATCCTTCTTTTGATAGTATCTGCAGCCTGGATGGCAGCGGTAGGCTTTTTGGATGATTATATCAAAGTGTTCAAAAAGAATAAAGATGGCCTTCATGGTAAATTTAAAATACTAGGTCAGGTCGGATTAGGTCTATTGATTGGTTTGACTATGTTGTTTCATGACGATGTGGTTATTCGAGTACCATTGGAAGTAGCTCAAGCTCAAAATATGGAGATCATTGATCAGTTTGAAACAAGAGTATCATCCATCAATTCTTCGGCTATTTCGCAAGAAGTCGCTTTTGTCAAAAGTACATGGACTAATCTTCCATTTCTGAAAGAAAGCAAATTCGACTACGCTAGTTTAGTGTGGTTCTTGGGTGATAATGCCGCAGATTTAGCCTGGATAGTTTTCATTCCGATTATCATTTTTATCATTACTGGAGTATCTAATTCTAGTAATCTTACGGATGGAATAGATGGGCTTACGGCTGGGCTTTCAGCCATTATAGCGGCGGTATTAGCATTGATTGCTTATGTTTCAGAAAATGCCATTATCTCAGATTACCTAAGTATTTATTACATCCCTGGCGCTTCGGAGATGACCATTTTTGCTTCCTGTTTTCTTGGAGGTTGTATAGGTTTTCTCTGGTATAACTCATATCCCGCTAAGGTCTTTATGGGAGATACTGGAAGTCTTATGATTGGCGGAGTGATAGGGGCCATGGCTATACTTTTGAGAAAAGAGTTTTTGATCCCAATCTTATGTGGAATATTCTTGGTAGAGACTTTATCTGTGATGATTCAGGTAAGCTATTTTAAGTATACCAAAAAGAAATATGGAGAAGGTCAGAGAGTGTTTTTGATGTCACCATTGCATCACCATTATCAAAAGATGGGTATGCACGAATCTAAGATTGTAACCCGATTTTGGATCGTTGGGATAATGCTCGCCATATTGACGATCATCACCTTCAAGATTCGCTAGTATGAATGTGGTAATTCTAGGAGGTGGAGAAAGCGGAATAGGAGCAGCACTACTTGCACAACATAAAAATCATGAAGTATTCTTATCGGAATATGGATCACTTAAAGATCACTACCGTCGAGAACTTCAAGATCATAAGATCGACTTTGAAGAAAGCGGTCATAACATTGAAAGATTATTAGCAGCTGACATGATTGTCAAAAGCCCAGGTATACCTGAAAAAGCACATGTGATCAAAGCATTGAGAGATGCCAAGAAAACCATCGTGTCTGAGATAGAATTTGCTTATCGATATGCTGATAGTAAAATCATCGCCATCACAGGTAGCAATGGGAAAACAACCACGACAAGCCTTATTCATCATCTATTGAAGCATGATGGATTTGATGTAGGACTGGCAGGCAATATTGGCAGTAGCTGGGCAAGACAACTTGTGTCTTCTTATCATGATTATTGGGTCTTAGAGCTGAGTAGCTTTCAGCTTGATGATATAGATGAGTTTAAGCCTGATATAGCATTGGTGCTCAATATCACAGCTGATCATCTCGATAGATATCAATATGATATCCAGAAATATGCAGATGCTAAGATGAATATAGCGATTAGGCAGCAGTCAGATAATCATCTGATTATCAATGCGGACGATGATCTGATTAATAATCGATTGGAATCAATCAACGCTTCGATACATCGCGTATCGATTCATGATATAAAAGTTTTATCAAAGGATAGGACTACAAGTTTTGAAATAAATTTAAAAGGCAAGCATAATATATTCAATGCCAATTGTGCTGTGAAAGCAGTACAGCTATTAGGAATGTCAGACGAATCAATTCAATCAGGATTGAGCTCATTCCAAGCGATAGAACATCGGTTAGAGGAGTTAGCTCCTTTACAAGGTGTACGATTTATCAACGATAGCAAAGCGACGAATATTGATGCTGTGCAGTATGCACTGGAAGCCATGGATGCAGATGTAATCTGGATCGTAGGTGGAGTCGATAAAGGCAATGATTATAACGAAATCAGGTCTTTGGTAGATGAAAAAGTAAGGCATATTATCTGCTTAGGTGTAGATAATACTAAGCTTATCCAGGCATTTGGAGATACTCATACCCTCGAAGAATCAAGGAGTATGAAAGATGCGATTGCGAAAGCCATGGCTATAAGCAGTAAAGGTCAGATAGTGCTACTATCACCGGCCTGTGCAAGCTTTGATTTATTTAAAAACTATGAAGACCGAGGTCTTCAATTTAAAGAGAATGTAGAAAGGCTAAGGACGAATACTTAGTCAACAACATATAAAAATATGATAGTGGCAAGAGAGCGACTATCAAAAACTAAAAATAACGAAACTCATAGATGTCAACAGCTATACAGCTATACCGTAACCTAAAAGGAGATAAAGCCATCTGGCTTATATTCTTTGTACTGAGTCTATTCTCAGTGCTGATCGTGTATAGTGCATCAGGTAGCGAAGCTTATAAATGGCATGGTGGCAATACAGAGTATTTTTTGATCAAGCAATTGATTTTGTTGAGCTTAGGTATGTTTACTACCTACGTTTGTTATCAGCTCAATTATATTCATTATTCTAACATTGCACCGGTATTGATGATTTTGGTAGTGCCTTTGCTACTATATACGGGTATTTTCGGTGATGAGATCAATGATTCGCGGCGATGGTTGACGATACCTTTTATCAATAATACCTTTCAGCCATCGGATATAGCCAAAGTGGCTCTGATACTTTATGTAGCCCGATCATTAGCCATCCGGCAAGAATATATAAAAGATTTTAAAGGCGCCTTTTTACCTATTATCATGCCAGTAGTGTTGGTATGTGGATTGATCGCCCCTTCTGACTTTTCTACGGCAGCCTTACTGTTTGTGACCTGCTTATTGATGATGTTTATAGGTAGAGTAAGTCTCAAGTATGTGGCATTGCTTGTCTTCATGGGTTTAGTATTACTATCCATTTTAGTGATGCTTGGTACTTGGGAAGTGACTGCTGATTATTTTAGATTGGATACCTGGATTAGCAGGTTGCAAGGTAACGATGTTTGGCAAGTTAATCAGTCTAAGATCGCTATAGCTAATGGCGAGTGGATTGGTGAAGGGCCAGGAAATAGTTTTCAACGTAATATTTTACCTTTTGCATATGCAGACTTTATCTATGCCATCATATGTGAAGAGTATGGTTTGATCGGAGGAGTATTTATCATCGCTATGTTTTTGTGGTTGCTATTCAGATGTATCAATATCGTGACTAGATGTCCAAAAGCATTTGGTGCAATTCTAGCCATGGGGCTTTGTCTCAATATTGTGATCCAGGCATTTGCCAATGTTGCGGTTTCGGTTGATCTCGTACCGGTGACAGGTTTGACGCTGCCTCTGATCAGTAGTGGTGGTACGTCCTTGATATTCACGTGTATGTCTATCGGGATCATCTTGAGTGTAAGTAAGTATGTGGAGCAAGCGGAGCTTGAACAAATAGAGTTGAGTAAAATCGAGTCTGATGCGGCTAATCATTAGTGGTGGTGGCACAGGCGGACATATATTCCCGGCAATAGCGATTGCCGATGCGATAAAAGAAAAATATCCTGATTCTGAGATCCTATTCGTAGGAGCACAAGGAAGGATGGAGATGGAAAAAATCCCGAAAGCGGGATATCGGATAGAAGGCCTCTGGATCAGTGGCTTTCAGCGAACATTGACAACTAAAAATATACTATTTCCTATCAAGCTTATCACTAGTTTATGGAAGGCAAGAAAGATTGTGAAAGCATTCAAGCCTGACGTAGTCGTGGGAGTTGGAGGGTATGCCAGCGGGCCTACACTGTATGTTGCCAATCTATTGAATATTCCTACGCTGATACAAGAGCAAAACTCGTATCCAGGAATCACCAATAAATTATTGGCTGGCAAAGTGAAGCATATATGCACGGCTTATGAAGGTATGGAGCGATTTTTTGATCATCAAAAAATGACTCATACTGGCAATCCTATCCGTAAAAGTTTGATAGAAAATACTGAATCGAGACTACGATCTTTTGAACATTTTGGGCTAAACCAAAATAAGAAAACACTACTACTTTTTGGAGGTAGTCTGGGAGCAAGATCACTGAATGTAGCGATGAGAGATAGTTATGAGATCATTGAGCAACAAAAAAACCTGAATGTCATTTGGCAGGTCGGTAAACTCTACTATGAAGAGTTCAAGGCAACGAAAACAGCTCAACTAGATCATGTTAAAGTGTTACCATTCATCGACAGGATGGACCTAGCATATCGAGCTGCTGATTTAGCAGTGACTCGTGCAGGAGCTTTGACAATATCAGAACTATGCCTCGTCGGGCAAGCAGCGATTTTGGTCCCATCTCCAAATGTCGCAGAAGATCATCAGACTAAGAATGCGCAAGCACTAGTCAATAAAAACGCAGCAGTAATGATTGCTGATAAAGATGCTAAGCAAAGCTTAGCGATTGAAATGATAACACTCATCAATGATGATGAAAAGTTGCACCAGATAGGCCATGCCGCCAAGGCACTAGCCCGTCCAAATGCAACAGAAGACATCGTCAATGAGATTATAAATCTTATCTAGGTCCTATGGATGTAAACAAGTGGAAACGCATGTTTTTCATCGGGGTAGGAGGCATAGGCATGAGTGCTCTAGCTCGGTATTTTAATGACCGCGGAGTACAGGTCTATGGATATGATAAGACCAATACCGTCTTGACCAAAACGTTGGAAGACGAAGGGATATTGATACATTATGAAGATCGGATTGATCTGATTCCTCATGATCTGGATGCAGTGGTTTATACTCCTGCAATACCTAAAGATCATCTGGAATTGAATCATATTCAGAGCATGGACATTCCGATTTTCAAAAGAGCAGCCTTATTAGGTCTCTTGAGTAAAAATGCTAAAACTATCGCAGTAGCAGGTACTCACGGTAAGACCACTACGAGTTGCATCATATCTCATATTTTGACAGATAGCAGTTTACATCCTAGTTCTATACTTGGAGGTATCCCGGCGGCAACGAAGACAAATTATATCAAAGGCAAGGATGAGTATCTCATCACGGAAGCCGATGAATTTGATCGGTCATTTTTGCACTTACACCCGTACATCGGAGTGATCACATCTGTAGATCCTGATCACTTAGATATTTACGGTGGCTTCACAGCGATGCAAGACTCTTTTGAGGCCTATGCTCGCAACATAGTCGAGGAAGGATATTTATTCATAGAGCAAAAGGCTTGGACGATTTTGTCTTCTAGATTTGATAACGATAAAGCACTGAGGTGCCAAGTGATCAAATATGGTACTGATGAAAGAAATGAACTAAGAATAATAGAAGAATACATTCAGGATGGTCTTCAAATATTCACTGTGGAGTTTCATAATATAGTCCATAGCTTTCGCATGAAAATGCCTGGTCATCACAATGTGCTTAATGCCAGTGTTGCGGTCGGTATCGCTCAGTTATTAGGACTAGATGTAGGATATATACAAGAGGAGCTATTGGCTTTTCAAGGAATCCAGCGGCGATATGAGCGCATCTTGGATCAGGAGGATTTGCATATGATAGATGATTATGCCCATCACCCGACAGAGATTACTTGTGCCATAGAAGCGACGAGATCTTTGTTTCCAGACGCGGAGATTACTGTGGTTTTTCAACCGCATCTCTTCTCTCGGACCCAAGACTTTATGCAAGGCTTTGCAGAGAGTTTGGCGGAGGCAGATCGATTGATTTTGATACCGATATACCCAGCCAGAGAAAAACCTATAAAGGGAGTAAGTTCTCAAGTATTATTAGAAGCCATAGTGCATGAGGATAAACAACTGCTACAAAAAAGTGAATTGATAGAAAATTTTAAAAATAGACGCCCTGAAGTCCTTCTCATATTAGGAGCAGGAGATATCGGAGCAGAAGTATTTGACATAAAACAAGCATTAAAGAAATAGATGAGTAGATCGAAGACAGGCATATTGACCAACATGAAAATCAGACTAGCATGGATAGCAGCTGCGGTAGTCATGGCCAGCCTATTGATCTTATCAGTGAATAGAAAAGCAAAATCGGGCGTAACACAAGTCCAGATTGAAATAGAACAATTGAGCGGTAAACGAAATCTTGTTGATAAGAAAGATGTACTTAAGGCATTCAGAAATCATCTAGGCTTTGATATCGAAATGGCAAGTATACAAGAGCTCAAGATCGTAGAACTAGAGGAGTTACTCCAAAAGGACAATAGAGTAGAAGAGGCAGAAGTATATATCGATAGTAAAAACAGAATTCATGTACAACTCAAGCAGCGAGAGCCAATTGTAAGAGTACATGCAGAAAGTGGTAAACGATACTACTTAGATAAAGACGGTAATAAGGTGCCGCTAAAAAAAAAATCAGCGATAAGAGTACCGATCGCAAGCGGAAGTATCGGTGACTATCAAGATGGATTTCTAGAAGCGAAGCAAAGGTCTGCGCTACAAGATGTTTTTGAATTAATGACGAAAGTAAAAGAAGATCCATTTTTGGATGCACTCGTAGAACAGATTTTTGTGGAAAAGGATGGTGAAATCACCCTGATCCCAAAGCTAGGACGAGAGAAAATCAAATTTGGAGCATTTGAAGATGTAGAGGAGAAATTCTACAAACTCAAAGTATTTTATAAAGAAGGTCTCCCTCGGGAAGGCTGGGATAAGTTTGCAAGCTTGGATCTGCGATATCGCAACCAAGTGAAGCTGACAGAATTATAGAAAGAATTGGACTAAAACTCATAGATTATGTACAATACAGATCACAAACCAGATGAACTAGCGATAGCTCTCGATATCGGGACTACTAAGGTTTGCGCCATTGCAGGTGCTCGTAATGAGTACGGCAAAGTAGAGATTTTAGGTTTAGGTACAGTCAAATCTGAGGGAGTATCTCGGGGTGTAGTATCGAATATTGATAAAACCGTAAAAGCAATACGCGAATCCATAGCCATGGCAGAGCGCAATGCTGGGATCAAATTCAAAATCGTACATGTAGGTATTGCTGGACAACACATCAAGAGTCTGCATCATCATGGACTACTGGTCAGACATGACTCCAACTCGGAGATCTCTGATCAAGATGTAGATAAACTCATCAAGGATATGTACAAGTTGGTATTGCCTCCCGGTGATAAAATCTTACATGTAATTCCACAGGAGTTTACGGTAGATGACGAGCAAGATATAGTAGATCCTATAGGTATGTCAGGCGTAAGGCTAGAAGCCAACTTTCATATCATCACAGGGCAGATCAGTGCATCTCGCAATATCCTGCGATGTGTAGAAAAGGTAGGACTAGAGGTGGCAGATATGACGCTAGAGCCGATTGCATCAGCCGCAGCGGTACTCAGCGATGAAGAAAAAGAAGCCGGTGTAGCACTAGTAGATATAGGTGGTGGTACTACGGATATTACCATATTTAAAGATGGTATCATCAGGCATACCGCAGTTATTCCATTCGGTGGTAATGTCATCACCAAGGATATCCAAGAAGGATGTACTGTGATGCATGATCAGGCAGAGAAATTGAAGGTAAAATTTGGATCGGCACTAGCAGATGAGATCGTGGATAACCGAATCATCACCATACCAGGATTCAAAGGAAGAGATCCTAAGGAAATATCAGAAAAGAATCTGGCAAAGATTATACAAGCGAGAGTAGAAGAGATATTTGACTACGTACTCTGGGAGATTACTAGATCAGGCTTTGAAAACAAACTCATAGCCGGTATGGTACTTACAGGTGGTGGATCGCTACTCCGTCATATCAACTATCTGGCACAGATGCATACGACATTGCCTACAAGAGTAGGTCGACCAGTAGATCATCTTGCGCATGGCTACTCAGGTAGTCTAGCTAGCCCGATATATTCGACTGCAGTCGGTCTATTGATCACGGCGATTGATAATAAGCTCATGCAGAAAATCGAGAAATCCGCAGATCAGACCGATGACAATGATGAAAATATCATAGAAGAAGAGGAAGTGATGTCTGCAGAGCATGGTAGAGGTAAATGGTACAATAAGATATTTACCTATACCAAGGAGTTTTTTGAAGCCACTCCAGACACAGAATTTTAAAAAGAACAATCTAACAACAAGCAAAAACACTAGATATGCTATTCGATGATCAACCCACTAAAGACAAGACTATCATAAAGGTACTCGGTGTAGGCGGAGGCGGTGGTAATGCACTCAAGCACATGTTTGAGCAAGGTATCAAAGGTGTCGATTTTGCGGTATGTAATACTGATAATCAAGCACTTGAAAATAACCCTGTCATCACTAGGATCAAGCTCGGGCCAAGCCTTACAGAAGGTCGTGGTGCAGGATCTAAACCTGAAGTAGGTAAGCAAGCTTGCATAGAGTCTATAGACGATGTGAGAAAGTTTCTTGCGGATGATACCAAAATGCTTTTCATCACTGCCGGTATGGGTGGTGGTACGGGTACAGGTGCAGCTCCTATCATCGCTAAAGCAGCGAAGGAAATGGATGTACTTACTGTAGCAATCGTGACGCTTCCATTTAAGTTTGAAGGCTTACGCCGAAAAAGACAGGCACTAGAAGGGCTGGAGCAACTCAAAAAGAATGTAGATAGCATACTCGTCATCTCCAATGAAAAGCTCAAAGAGATACATGGAAATCTGAAAGTATCTGAGGCTTTTGCAGAGGCAGATAATATACTGACCACTGCGGCCAAAGGTATCGCAGAGATCATCACCGTAGCAGGAGATATCAACGTGGATTTTGAGGATGTAAATACAGTCATGCGCAATAGTGGTGTAGCGATCATGGGTAATGCTCAGGTAGGTGGTGAAGATCGTGCTCGTAGAGCGATAGATGCGGCACTCAATTCGCCATTGTTAGAAGATAACGATATCCGTGGAGCTCAGCACATCCTATTGAATATCAGTAGTTCATCCTCTCATGAGGTGACGATGGATGAGATTTCTGAAATCACAGAATACGTACAAGAAGAAGCAGGATATGGCACAGATCTTTTCTGGGGTAATTGTACAGATGAGACCATGGGTGAGAAACTAAGTGTAACATTGATCGCCACAGGATTTGATAAAGACAGTATGATCCAGCGAGTAGCCAAGCCAGAAGTAGCTAAGAAAGTATCGCTCGATGAAGATGCTAAAAAAGCAGATCGAGTCATCGATGAATCTGTATTTTCATCACAATCAGAAGAAAGCCAAGTCATAGACTTCGGTACCGATGATGTACGTCGTACCATCGAAGAACTAGGCTACGGATACGAATCAGAAATAGAAAAAAGAGAACCTACAGAGTACGAAAAGGAAATGGAGGCCATCAAAAGAAAGCGTCGTGAAGCAGAAAATGCAAGACGTGGATACCTCAGAGAGCAAATGTCTAAGCACCTGGACAGTCCAAAAATCATCAATGATATGGAAAATGTACCAGCATTCAAGCGTAGACAAGTAGAGCTCGAGGATACGAAAGTAGAAGAAAACAAAAAATCTAACTACACTGTAAGTATGGATGAAGACGGACCGATCATACGATCCAACAATTCATTTTTGCATGACAATGTAGATTAATACAGTACATCTCAGATACGAGAGGACTGACCGGAGAAGTGTGATAGAGTAGGACCTTTCACATACCGATAGATATTTTAAGTGAGCCGAGTAGGGGCGATCATTAAAATACGAATCGGTACACAAACACGGATTTCGTCTTTTCGTTATATTTTATTTTTTTATGAGATTGGTTTATTGATTGGCGCCGCTCCCCGCGGCGCCTTCATTTTTTAAGGCTTTCCAGATTTTTCTAGTAGTCTTCTTGTCGGTTATTGGTTTCGGAGAACCCATAACTTCGAGTATCACTATTCCACTACTATCAGTCATAGGTTCTGGCTTAATAAGTGCCTCTTGATTATCGATGAAGCGATAGAATGCTGTTCTTCTCCTTAGATGATACATATGAAGAAAAAGTGAATCCCTGTTAATAGTATACTTGCCATTATCCAAAATTTTGGCTTCAACCTTTCCCTGATTATTAAGAAAAAGCTCTGTTTTATACCAAGTTTTATCAGCATCAAGAAATAAATATGTTGGAATATGAGAGTGGTGTAATGCAAATAGTTCACGTCTGTTATCAATTATATAAGCTTTTCTATCAGCAAGACAGGAACTTATGAAACAAGTAGTTAGGATGAAGACTATATGTTTTAGCATAGCTATTCAGTTTAAGCTAATATGAGAGATATCATCTATCAAGTCAATAGATTTTATGAATAATTTACTTCAAGTCGTAAAGGATTATCTTCTTTATATCCTTGGCTCGTCTAGGCATCAGGTCCAGATGAATTACGCTCATATATAATTGCAGAACATAATAACTTGACAACAATATTGTTTAAGTGATTATTCTAAATCTAGTCTTCAATTGACTGTTTATACGGAATTATAAGGTAATCGGGATTTACGTTAATCGTATGTTCAATTGCTGCTTTAAGTTATCAGACTTACCTCTAGGCTAGAAGCCTAGACGAGTGGGGGAGAGTGCATTTCACTTTCAGTTTATTGATATATTTGTTAATATTCGGGACTAGCGAATATTTTGTGTTTGGGATCTAAACTGAAGAAAGTTGCATAA
>JAHDGW010000431.1 GCA_020631635.1 Saprospiraceae bacterium | reverse complement strand
GAGACCAAGATCTGGACTGACCGCATCTTCCTCTACAAATAGATCAAGCATACTGGCCGAGCCTTCTTCACCGCCAACAGGTGCATCCATAGACATATGCCTACCTCCGCCCATCAGCATACGGGAGACCTCTGTTTCTTTCATTTCTAATATATCAGCTAACTCCTCATGTGTTGGCTCTCTTTCATTTTCTTGTACAAAACTTACATAAGCATCATTGACCTTAGTATAAGAACCAGCTTTATTGAGCGGAAGCCTAACCAACCTTGAGTATTCTACAATTGCATGCAGAATAGACTGTCTGATCCACCAAACCGCATATGATATAAATTTAAAACCCTTGGTCTCATCAAATCTTTTGGCAGCTTTCATCAAACCTACATTACCTTCATTGATCAAATCTGGTAAAGAAAGCCCCTGATTTTGGTACTGTTTCGCTACAGATACTACAAATCTAAGATTTGATTTTGTCATTTTTTCTAGTGCAGCCTCATCGCCTCCTCGTATTTTACGAGCAAGATCCGCCTCCTCATCTGGTGTAAGCATATCCAACTTACTGATATCATTCAGGTACTTATCTAAAGCAACACTCTCTCGAGAGGTTATCTTATTGGTTATTTTAAGTTGACGCATACCTATTTATTGTAAAGTTCAAAATATGAGAAAGGAAAATTAGAAATACCATATTCCCCTTATCTACTATATAATACGGATGAGCGGCATATAAAGTTTCTATACCAATGACAAAAGCCCAAGAAAGTTAATTCTTGGGCTTTAAGTATCTGTAAAAGGATAGCTATTATCCTTCTTGCTTATCTTTTCGCTCAGGCTTAGGTAAGAGTGCTTTTCTAGAAAGCTTCATCTTTCCTGATCTCTGATCGATCCCGATGAGTTTTACTTTTACTTCATCTCCTTCTTTGAATACATCTGCTACGTTCTCGATACGAGAGTGGCTGATCTCAGAAACGTGTAGAAGTCCTGACTTCCCTTCGAAATTGACAAATACACCATAAGGCATTACACTTGCCACTACAGAATCATATACATCTCCTACTTCTGGAGTAAATACAATTTTACTGATAGCCGCCTTCGCTTTTTCTAAAGATTCTCCATTGTTACTTGATATAGCCACTATACCTTGATTACCTTCTTCTTCGATGGTAATCACTGCTCCACTCTCCTCTTGTATTTTCTGAATAATCTTACCACCTGGTCCGATAACAGCACCGATGAATGATTTATCAATCTTGATTACTTCTATTCTTGGTGCATGAGGCTTAAGCTCAGCTCTCGGTTCAGTAATGGTTTTATCCATTTCACCTAAGATATGTAATCTTCCGGCTTTGGCTTGCTCCAATGCTTTTTC
>JAHDGW010000099.1 GCA_020631635.1 Saprospiraceae bacterium | reverse complement strand
AGAAATTTTCAATACCTCAGATAAGTTATTAGATCTTTCTGACGTCAGTTTGACGTCCAGTATGATAGGCTATACGATTCCAACATCTACTCAATTGGATAAAAGTTCCTATCTAATATTATCGTATGACAACATTCGTTTTGCAGATGTCTATAATGAGGATGCTTTGAGGTGGAGTGTTGGTTCCAATACGCTTGATGATAGCTCAGATTCAATTATTATTAGAGATAGTTCAGGTAATATACTTGATAGAGTGGATTATAATGTTGCCAATGGCTGGCCTTCAGACAATGTAGCTCAAGCTACAAGTATTAATCTTTGTGATTTTGAATCAGACAATAATGACCCTGCTAATTGGCAGCTATCATTTGGAAATGAAGCTGGCACGTACCAAGGAGTTACCATGATAGGCAACCCAGGAAGCGTAAGCGTCTGTGGTGCAACTATCGCCGAAATCAGAATGACTGATGCTGATGGAGTTCCTTTAATGAATGGGGAGAACGTTGTGGTTAGAGGCATAGCACATGGTACTAATCTACGCCCATCTGGTTTACAGTTTGCCTTAATTGACGAGGCATTGAGCACAGGTATTGGTCTATTTTCAGGAAGTGACAACTTTGGCTATACCTTAGCTGAAGGTGATTTGATTGAAGTTTCTGGTACAGTGGGTCACTTTAATGGATTGACGCAGATATCTCTTGATGGGGTGACTTTGATTAGTCAAAACAATGCACTAGTAGATCCTGCGTCTGTAACCGAGCTTGATGAATCTACAGAATCCATGCTTGTAAAAATAGAAGATGTGTCTTTAGTTGATCCTGCAGATTGGGAAGGCAACGGTGGAGGATTTAATGTAGATGTTACAGATGGAACGAATACCTACAATATCCGTATCGATAATGATGTAGATCTATCTAGTATGGAAGCACCATCAGGTACTTTTGATATCATAGGTATAGGAAGTCAATTTGACAATAGTGCCCCTCATACAGAAGGGTACCAGCTTTTACCTCGGCGTATGACAGATATCGACCCGTATGTTATAGCAGAAATAGAATATCCTGAAATGGAGATAAGTGATCTTAAGGTCAATAATGCGGACGGTACAGCGACTAATGATGGCATGAATGCAACCATTAGTGGAGTGGTGCATGGAGTCAATCTGAGTACTTCTGGTCTAAGTCTTACGCTCATTGATCCTGATACGGGTGATGGTATACGATTTATAGGATCACCGGTGATTCCCGCGGTAGAAGGCGACGAGATAGAGTTGAAAGGTAAGGTAGATCAATTCAACGGTCTTACAGAATTTGACTTTGACTCTTTAAAAATCTTAAATACTGGGGTAGCGCTCGTAGATCCAGTGGTAGTCACCGAGCTTACCGAGGATACAGAAAGTCGTCTTGTTACCATCAATAATTTGACTTATGTAGATATTTCTCAGTGGGAGGGTGATGGTGATGGTTTCAACGTAGACCTCACGGACGGTGTCAACACCTATGACATCAGGATAGATAATGACACAGAACTCAGTAGTATGGCTGCACCTGTACCACCGTTCAATCTTACAGGTATAGGAGGACAGTTTGATAATGAATCACCTTACGACTCTGGTTATCAGATACTCCCAAGATACCTTGCAGATTTTGATCAATCAGTTAATAACCAAGACTTGAAATTGAGCTCCGTGAGACCGATTAATACATTGGTCAATGATGTGGTTTTTATCCACTTTGGTTCGGATTACTCTGGCAACGGAACATACTTACTCCGCAATATGAATGGTCAACTCTTGCAAGCTGGATCATTAACGGATAAGATATGGATAGATGAGATTTCGTCTGGCCTGTTGATATTAGAAGTTCAACTGGAAGGAACGTCCAAGGCATTTAAGATAGTAAAGAACTAATACCATTTGATAATATAAATGCTATACGAAGACTGAGCTTCAAACGAGCTAAATTACTTCAATGTTAGGAAAGGGAAAATGGAGCGTTCATTTTCCCTTTTTTTATCAAGATTAGTTTCGTATAAAAACTAAATCCCCTTTCTCATTGTAGCTGGCTATTACACTTGGTGTAGCGGGTGCTTTTGAGTTTCTCTCTTGATAGGAGGTGTAATCTACTAATTCAAAAAGAGCAGGATCAATCTCATCAAAAGAATTGGGAAAATCTGCACCGCTAAAGTTGGCAGAGGTAGAAACTATGGGTGCTCCAGTGTGGTTGATGATATTCCGAGTCAAAGTATGGTGTACCAGTCTTATGGCGATATTACCATCCTCATTTAGTAATTTATCAGGTACATTTTTACCATTAGGATAGATAATGGTAAGTGGTTTATTGTGGTAGGTAAGCAACGTTTCTATGCGGGGATGTATATCATCTACATAGTTTTTTAGCATTTCGATGCTATTCACTAGTAAAAGACAAGGCTTGTCGGCTGGTCTTTTCTTAATCTTGTATATGCGCTCTATAGCTACACGTGATTTTACCGAACAACCCAATCCCCAAATGGTATCGGTAGGGTGGAGTATGACTCCGTCGTCTGATAGTATGCTACTTATGTCGTCTAAGTCGTCCAGTAATTGCATTTCAAGTGTTACCTTTAATTGAATGATATAACGATACAACAGTTAAAGCATCCAAAACGTTATGAACTCTAAATTAATTATACAAATTTGAATTTCAATAATAAAAATATCTCATTGTACCGTAAGTTATTCTTCTGCGTCTTAGTTGTTTTTCTTGGTTCTTTAAATCTAGAAGCAAGACATATTATAGGTGGAGATGTGTATTACACATGCCTCGGTCAAGATACCGTCAATATGACTAATCGATATCGTATAGATGTCGTCATGTATAGAGACCCTTCTGACCCCAATGCGGCTAATTTTGATGATGATGCGTTATTTGGTATTTGGCGAAATACTGGAGGTGGTTATATTCGGGTGCTTTCAGGCGGTAACGATATTGTGAGTCCACAAGATGTTTTTGGAGTACAAGATGTCAATATTGATGACGTAAATCCTTGTATCATCATACCTCCTAATGTTGCCGTAGAACGAGGGGAATACTCCTTTGAAGTAACGCTGCCTATTATAGAAGGGGACTATATCATTGGTTATCAAAGATGTTGTCGAAATAATAATATTTTCAATATAATTGATCCTCAGACCACAGGCGGTGTCTTTGCGATCGAGATTACAGAAGAAGCTCAGCAAGTCTGTAATAGTAGCCCGCGATTCAATGAATTCCCTCCAGTGGTAATTTGTAATGGTCTCGAGTTAGAGTTTGATCACAGTACTACTGACCCCAATGGGGATCTTGTTATTTATGAATTTTGTGCTCCTAGAGCATCAGGAGGTATAGATGGAGCTTTAAATAATCTTCCCAACACAACATGTACAGGTGTTACCCCTTCTCCGCTGGGATGCCCGCCACCATGGGGTTTCGTAGCTTTTCAGCCTCCTTATAGTATTGCCAATCCACTAGGTGGAGACCCTCAGGTAACGATTGACCCCAATACAGGATTGATATCTGGAGTTCCTACATTGAACGGTCAGTTTGTTGTAGGTGTTTGTGCCAAAGAGTTTAGAGATGGAGTTTTGATTGGCGAAATCAGAAGAGATTTTCAATTTAATGTTACCACTTGTGAGCCTACTGTATTTGCAGTTGTAGAACACGATATTTCAGTCGGAGATAAGGAGTTTGTTATTAATTCTTGTGGAAATGCTACTATAGATTTTGATAATCAAAGTTTCAATGAGCAATATATTGTTGCCTATGACTGGACATTTGATATTAACGGAACTATTGAAAAATATGATACTCGAGATGTAACGGTGACATTTCCTGATGTAGGGGAGTACGAGGGTCGTATGATTGTAAATCCCGATACAGATTGTGCTGATACGGCTACTATTTTTGTAAATATTTATCCAGAAGTAACTGCTGAGTATTCATTTCAATATGATACTTGTGTCGCAGGACCAGTGGCATTTGATGATCAAAGCTTTACAGGGGCGGATGATATCGTTGCATGGGAATGGTTGTTTGATGATGGAAATGGTTCTGTGATTCAAGACCCCATGCATCAGTATGCTGATCCTGGACTGCGCAGGGTATCTCTTATCGCTATAGATAATAACAATTGTGCTGATACGCTTACACAAGATGTTTTGTGGCAGCCTGCTCCGCAAACTTTGGTGGTAGCGCCTGATAGATTTATAGGATGTGCCCCTTCAGATATATTTTTCAATAACCTAAGTGCACCTATAGACAGCACATATCTCGTAGAATGGGATTTTGGTGACGGAAATACGAGTAATGAAATTTCACCAACTCATATTTATGAAGATACAGGGGAGTATACGGTGTTTCTTAAAGTAACCTCTCCCATTGGTTGCGAAATAGAAAAGACTTTTAATAATCTGATATTAATTAAACCTAAACCGTTAGCCGATTTTATATATTCTCCTTTAAAGCCTAATCAATTCAACTCAACGGTAGATTTTACAGATCAATCTATAGATGCCAGTGAGTGGCTTTGGAATATTGAAGGTGAAGCAACTTATAAATCTCAAAATGCCTCACATACCTTCAGAGATACAGGAATGTACAATGTGCAATTGGTAGTGGAGCATCTATCAGGCTGTACTGATACCGCCTTTGCCTTAGTCGATGTGGAGCCGCAATTAACCTATTTTTTGCCTAATGCGTTTTCGCCTAATAATGATGGTAAAAATGATGTCTTTATTGGTAAGGGATTCCTAGACGGTTTTAGATCTTTTGACATGAGTATTTGGAATAGATGGGGAGAGCAAATCTATACTACTGATAACCCCTATATAGGATGGAATGGATCTAAAGACAATACAGGCGCAAGTGCTCCGCAAGGGGTATATGTATATGTAGTCAATTATGTAGGACCTAGAGGAGATGTACGTGAGCTGACAGGGCATGTAACCTTGATTAAGTAATCCTAGATTAGCTAATTTATAAGCTAGAATAATTTTTCAAAGAATTGAGATTATATATAAACAAATTAACTATCTTTGCGCCCACAAAAGTAGACAGACATGAATTTACTAGACTACGTCAACGATGAACTAAAGAAGGAATCTAGCTTTCCAGATTTCAGACCTGGTGATAATATAGCCGTAAGTTATAAAATTATAGAGGGGGCCAAGGAAAGAATACAAATCTTTAAAGGTGATGTAATCCAGATTAAAGGAGCTGGATTATCTAAAACTTTTACCGTACGAAAAATGTCAAGTGGAGTAGGAGTAGAGCGTATATTCCCTATGGAGTCTCCTAACATAGCAGAAATCAAAATTCTGAAAAGAGGACGGGTAAGAAGAGCTAAGTTGTACTACTTGAGAGGTTTGGTTGGTAAAAAAGCCAAAATCAAAGAAAAAAAGTATACCAAGAAATAGAAAGGGCCGCATTAGCGGCTTTTTTTTTGTCAATGACTCAACAAGTCACTTTTGAAGATATTTTAACAATGTGATACAAGTCCAACTGGAATGATTTTCATTATTCTAGTGTTTCTATTAACATAACCATACACCGAGTACATTTATGTTTCAAGCTTCTCATTTGAATTGTCTGATTTTCATTTTTTGGATTACACTTTTAGCATCTTGTAGCCAACCTGCACCCATTGACTCATCACTATTGTCAGGTAAGTGGAAGCTACTAGAAGCAACAAGGTCTGGTCAAAAATCAAGGAGCCTTGAAGGAGCATATTTAAATTTCTTAAAAGATTCTGTACAATCGAATATTCTTGGTGATACGGCGCTATACAGTTATCAGCTAGATCAAAGGACTATAAACCAAAAGAGTAACCCAGAGATTAAATATCTCATTGAAGACATAAATCAAGATAGTTTAGTCCTTACCAGTACGATTATGGAAATTGACTTTACATTTCTTTTTTTAAAAACTAAGGAATGAAAAATATAGTGATAAGTCTGCTGATACTATTCAGTATTCACGAGGTTTTGGCCTTGGATGCTTCTGTACAGTATAGTCGTTATTATGATGATCAGCAAGACCCTTATGTCGAGGTTTATGTAAATATTATTTCGAGCACCCTTGCTAGTTCATCGGTACAGGTGCCAGGTGTGATTTTGACACTTACCTTTGAGCAAGATGGCGAAATAGTCAACTATGGTAAGTTTAATATTGTAGCTCCGCTAGATAATAATAATGCAGACTTGTTTGATATTCAAAGGTTTAAGCTTCCCCCTGGTGCTTTTTTGGCTAAATATGAGCTCGTAGATATGTCTGACGAGAAAGCCGTTTTAACAGGACAATCAGAACTATTTATAGAGGCGTATTCTGGTATAAGACTTTCTGATATCACCTATTGTAGATCAATCAAAAATGATGATTCAGGATCACGAAGTGCTAAAAATGGCTTGACCATAGAGCCCTTGGCATTTCAGTATGCGGATGGAAGCTTACAAGTACTACCGCTTTATTTTGAGATATATAGAGAAGAATCTTCGGGCACATTCAATGATCATTTCCTTCATTATGAACTCATTGGTGAGACGGGTAAGGGTGATGAAATACTAATACAAGAAGCATATAAAAAAATAGAATACAAGCCCATATTACCGGTGGTGTATAACTTAGACCTAAGTAATATTACTTCTGGGCCTTACAGTCTAAAGATCACTCTAATAAATAAAGCAAAGGAAATTTTGGCATCTACTAAGTCTACCTTACTCAGGTCCAATCCGGCATTAGACTATGAGTTAGCTGCTCAGAAATCAGGCGAATATGAAAACTCATTCGCTACCCGAATACCCTCTGATAGTCTCGATTATTATCTGAAATCTATCTCTCCTATTATTCCAAATTCTATGGCCAATGTGCTCAATGGTGTTGAGAAGTCAAAGAATGAGAAATCGAAGCGATTTTTTATCTATAAATATTGGTATGACCAATATAAAGAAAATGCAGAAACAGGCTTTTGGGCTTATACTAAAGTTGCAAAAGCAGTAGATCGTACTTTCCGATCGGGTTTTGGTTATGGTTTCGAGACGGATCGTGGTTTTACTTTTCTTAAATATGGTCAACCAGATGATAAAGTGAGTATAGAAGATGAGCCCAGTGCTCCACCTTATGAAATCTGGCAGTATAATTCTATTGAAAGTACACAGCAGACCAATGTTAAATTCTTATTTTACAATCCTTCATTGGCTAATGGCGATTATAGATTATTGCACTCCAACTGTAGGGGTGAGCGAAATAATCCGCGATGGGAGGTCGATCTCTATAGAAGTGCATTATCAGAGCAGGAAGGAGTCACTGTAGATACAGAAAATATGCCCGATAACCTTAATCGAAATGCACGTAGATGGTGGAATGACATCTAGCCGTTTATTCTTTATTGATTGCATCTTTCTTTAGCTTATTCTTAAAGTAGACAATTCATACCGTTGTTATTTTTTTACTTTTGTGCCATGAGTAAAAACTATTCAATATTCAGGAGTATTTCGATGTTGCTGGTCCTCGTTGCATTTGCTTTAGGTATGGATGCTCAGACGGGTCTCATCAAAGGAGTTGTTCTGGATCAAGATACCGGTGAACCAGTTATCTACAGTAATATCCAGCTAGAAGGCAGCTCAATAGGTACTAATTCTGATCTCAACGGTTTTTATACCTTGGCAAAGGTACCTGCTGGTGATTATACCATGATTACCACCTATATCGGATATGATACCATACGTACACCGATCACCATTGCGGCAGATAAAATTGTTACACAGAATATATACATGACAAGTGGTGGTGTAAATCTAGGCGTTATTGATATCTCGGCTCGCAGAGAACAAGCTCGTACAGAAGTACAGATCTCTAAAGTTCAAGTCTCAAGAAAACAAATCAAAAGTCTTCCTTCTACAGGTGCAGATGCGGATATTGTTCAATATCTACAAGTGTTGCCTGGGGTTATTTCTACAGGTGACCAGGGAGGACAGCTGTATATTCGTGGTGGATCACCAGTCCAAAATAAAATTTTATTAGATGGACTCACTCTATATAATCCTTTTCATTCTATAGGCTTTTATTCAGTATTTGAGACAGAATTAATCAAAAATGTAGATGTACTCACAGGAGGATATAATGCAGAACATGGTGGTCGGATATCGGCAATAGTAGATATCAAAACAAGAGATGGTGATAAAAAAAGGTGGGGCGGTCAAGTCTCGGGTTCTCCATTTATGTATAAGGGACTTATAGAAGGTCCTCTACTAAAGTTTAATGAAGATCGAGGATCTAGCATATCTATGGTTTTGACCACTAAGCAATCGATTATTGAACAAACTTCACTTAACTTTTATCCTAATGCAAGCATCAATGATACGATAGGTCTACCTTTTTCATTCAATGATACTTATGGTAAAATTAGTTTCAATTCTCAGGGAGGTAATAAGCTGAGCCTGTTTGGATTCAATTTTGAAGACTCTTACAATAATCCGCTATTGGCAAATGTCGGCTGGACTAACGTAGGAGGAGGAGCAAACTTTACACTCGTCCCTTCTGGTGCCAATATATTATTGAATGGTCATATTGGCTATACAAATTATGAAACAGCGATAAACGAAATCAATGCCGATCCAAGAAAATCTGATATTAGAGAGTTAGAGGCTGCCTTCGACTTTACCATTTTTGGTGATCAAAGTGAAATTAACTACGGGATAGAGCTCAGGAGTATAAGAACAAATTTTGAATTTGTAAATCCCTTTGGACTTAATTTGCAACAGTTGCAAAACACAACAGAGTTTTCAGGATTTTTAAAATATCGTAGAGTATTTGGGGGGTTGGTTGTAGAGCCAGGTATGAGAATTCAATATTATGCTTCTCAGCGACAGTCATCATTCGAACCACGATTTGGTATCAAATATAACATCACCGATAAGTTAAGATTTAAAGGGGCCGCTGGTATATATTCTCAGAATATTTTGAGTACCTCTAATGAGCGAGACGTAGTGAATCTTTTTAGTGGTTTTCTGTCTGGTCCAGAATCACAAGTTGCAGCTTTTGATGGAGGATTTGCCTCAGATAAGCTTCAAAAGTCAAGACACTTAGTTGGAGGATTTGAGTATGATTTTACAAATGACCTTACTGTCAATGTCGAAGGATACTTAAAGCAGTTTCCGCAATTGGTCATTGTAAATCGGAATAAGATCAATCCATCAGACCCTGATTATAGCACTGAAGAGGGAGATGCATATGGTATAGATTTTTCATTGAAGTATGAAAAAAAGAAATTTTACGCATGGATGACGTACTCCTATGGATTCGTCAATAGATTTGATGGGGAGCAAGAGTACCCCACGGTCTTTGACAGGAGGCACAATGCCAATATGCTTTTTACCTATAATATTGATACCAAGGGTGACTGGTCAGTAAGTGCAAGATGGAACCTAGGTTCTGGATTCCCATTTACACAGACTACAGGTTTTTATAATTACAACCCTCTTCAAGGCGGTGTTAGTACTGATGTACTGACAAGTAATCCTGAGGATATTGGGATTATTTTCTCAGATACGAGAAATGGTGGTCGATTACCGTATTATCATAGGCTTGATATCTCAATGACAAAAATATTTAGATTGTCGGAGCATCAAAATATCGAACTAGTAGCCTCAGTCTCCAATGCTTATGACCGGGCCAATATTTTTTATTTTGACCGTGTTGCTTATGATCGTGTAGATCAGTTGCCTATACTGCCTTCTATAGGTGCAAAAGTCAATTTTTAACGTAGAAATTTCACTTTAGATATAAATCAAATAAAATACTATCTTTGCAGCGCTAAAAACTTAGGATCGCTTGCGATTATACTAAGTATGGTTCACCCAAATAAATTTTAGTTAATATGCCAGTAAAAATTAGACTTGCCAGAAGAGGTCGTACAAAAAGACCATTTTACCACATCGTGATTGCTGATAGTAGAGCACCGAGAGATGGTAGATTTATTGAAAAAATAGGATCATACAATCCTATGACAAAGCCTGCGACTATAGAGATCGACCGTGATGTCGCTTTCGATTGGTTACAAAAAGGTGCTCAGCCGACGGATACCGTTAAGGCCATTCTTAAGTTTAAAGGAGTACTCTACAGAAAACATCTACAAAGAGGTGTCACTAAAGGTGCTTTGACTCAAGAACAAGCAGATGCAAAATACCAAGAGTGGATTGCAGCTAAAGATGCTAAAATTGCAGAGCGTTTTGAAGTAGCTGCACAAGAAAAAGCAGATAGGAATAAACTCATATCAGGTGTAGCGAAAGCAGCTCCTCAAGTGGCTGATGAAGATGCAGGCGCAGAGTTTAGAGAAGATGCAGAAGGTACTGTATCAGATGCAACAGAGGCAACAGAGTCAACGGACGATGCAGCTGGCGAAGAAGAGTAAGATAACGACATCTTCTTCGAATATATCGAAGACTAACATAGAACATTACAAACAACCTGATAAAGGCTTAAAATCTTTATCGGGTTGTTTATTATATAAAAACTTGCTAATTAAATACTCAGATGGAAGAGCTCAATAAAATATACCAGACAAGCCTAGATAATATCAAATCAACTATTCAAAGTTCGGATGTACTTGCTAAATATCTCGAAGAAGAAGAAGATGATATCTATCAAGAAATGCGAGAACATTTTGAGCCTCAGATTGAAGAGTTGCATACAAAAGTAGCTGCCGAAAATCCTCTACAATTAGTAAAGTTTGAGGAGTATATTTTTGACGCCGGTTTTGAAGGTTTATATCTGCCACGTATTTTGGGCTATTCAGTACTGAGAGGTGAGATTAATAGTAAGATTAAATTTATAAGACCTCAAGATCACTTCAAAAATGTGC
>JAHDGW010000098.1 GCA_020631635.1 Saprospiraceae bacterium | reverse complement strand
GATCCAAGCAATGAGAGTAATGCTATACCTGCATCTGATTTTCAATTTGAAGAAGCAGAGCTTAACATAAAAGCCTTTGGTTTTGCGCCAGTATTAGCCTCGAGTGGATCAAGGATAGAGCTTCAAAAACTCAAAAGCAATGATCCTGCACTAGCTAGTGTCGCAACCATCGGTGCTCATAAATTGACACTATTATTGGATTCTGACCCAGCTTTTGGTTCATTTCCTTTTAAGTTTCCGAGAGCCATTTTACGCAATCAAGATAGAGATGATTACACAGAAAATAAGCTGGCCGAGCTAGGCTTTGACATAAAAGGTGATACACCAGCAGAGATTGAAGAAAAGAAAAAGAATGCTACAACTGTAGCCGCGGCATTGTTTGAAGAGCTCAACTATGAGAAGCTATTTGTATCGCCAAAAAAGAATATCAAAGAGATCAACAAATTGGCAAAATTCAATGTACAATACATTAAAAATGACTTCTCCAATGGTCTAGATGTAGTAGATGTAAGTAAGACTAAGCGATATGATGGTTTTGTGGTAAGTGATCTCCTACTTTCAAAAATGTTGATCAAAGAAAATGAAAGCTCATTAGATCAATATGGGATACATATGGAAGGTGCTCTTGAGCTACCTCATTTCATCGGTATGAAAATGAAAGTACCAGATAATCGTGTAGAGATCACCAAATTATCATTAGGTAAAAACTTTACAGTCAATGAACTTGCCTTTAAAGTAAGACCTAATAATCCTCTTACTGCATCGATCAAAACTTGGGAAGCAAGATTCACAGAACTTAAGTTGTACGGATTAGGTACCACCAACCTAGGTCTAGGATTTGGAGGTGATATACGAGTCAAAAAAGATCCAAATTTAGTCGGCCCTGAAGCTCCACCCCACTTGACCATCAATACATTTAAAGTCGTGAACCAAGAAGGTCCCGGGATATCCATTACTGCAGATCTTTCGATCTCATCAGTCGGTATTAAAGTAGGGCCTCTAGTAATAAGCCAACAGAGTGGTAAGAGCGTATGGATGCAGCTCAATACTAAAAACTGGGGCTTTGATCTCAAGGCAAGCGGTCTAAAGGTCAGAACAGAAAGCAATAATAAGTTTGCTAAAAAAATATTCCCACAAGAAATACTTCAATTCAATTTAAGCTCTGCAGACTGGTCAGCAATACTCGTAATGAACCCCAATATCAAAGCTGACCTCGGAGCGGTAAAAGTAAACATTGATCGATTTTTACTCAACTATGGCTATAACATGAGTATGGATGCCATGGATGAGCTGATGAAAATGACCGATGAGGAGAAAGAACAATTTTTCGGAAAAGATACTGATGGCCCGGGACTCTCAGACGAGGATGTTGAGTACTTTGAGACACTTGTTGCAGCTAAGGAGAAAGCTGGTTTACCTGTACCACAAGATATACGTAATGTGCTACAAGATCATTATAGCAAAGGATCTGTCGGAGGTATAGACTCTAAAGATGCAAAGGGAGGAGTCCTAGGCGGAGATGCTCTTATCGCAGAGACAGATATTGGCTGGGCATTTGGGATCGCGGGAGGTGTTCAGTTTCCATTAAAGGGCTTTAACAATGGAATACATGCCTCTCTCTTATTAGCACGGAATGGAGATAACATCAATTTCCGTATGAATGAGATCTTACTGCAACTTGAGCAACCAGCTTTTAAGCTCAAAGCATCCGCCGCATTATCAGTCTCTGGATCTAAAATAGGATTTGAAGCACAAGCAGAATTGGAAACGCTCAAAAAGAAATTTGCTGCTGGATTTAAGTTTTATAAATACAGTAGCGGCAACAATTTTGAAATTGGAGCTAATCTTACCCTTTCTACTAAAATTGTCACAGGCCCAGTTTTATGGCATAAAATCGGAGGTGGATTCGATTTCAATACCTATACCAAGAAGTATAAGGTATTTGTAACGGGTAGCGCAGGACCGATAGGGACACCACAAAACGTAACCTCAATCGATGATGCTCGTGTCAATGTCCTCTTTGATCTCAAAAACTGTGGCTACCAACCTATCGTGAGTGGATATGCTAACTTAACGGTCAAAGGACAACAGTTTGGTAGACTAGAAGCAGAAATGGATTTCTGTAGAATGTCTCTCTATCTGGACATCAACAATACCATGGAATTTGCAGCAGGGCTTATAACTGCCAAAGTGGGCGGTACGATCTATGCCCTCAAGGATGGTAATCAGGGTAGACTTTACTTAGGTCTCAATGCAAAGGTCACTGACAAACTTGGAATATTCAATGCTTATGGTCTAGTAGCCGTGGGCGTCAATTTCAAAAAAACTAGTGCAACGCCAAGCTCTCTCGTATATACATGGAATAGAATACCGAGCGTAGCCAAAAAATATGGAAGATTCCATGGTTTGGCACTAGCTCTTGAGATGAAAGTCCAACGTAAGAGTGGTGATTTTGGTATCAAGATAGGATCTTTTGATTTAGCCTCATTTGATTACTACTTCTATGCCAGTGCTTATGCACATGTCTATAAGTCGTTTGATAAAAAGGATTTTGAGGTGTATGGAAAACTTGATGTTGGTGCTGGTGGTAATCTAAAATTCTTGGGAAGCACATTCCTCGGAGGTAGTGCAAGTGCTAAGCTCACATTGAAAGGTGGATATGATTACTCCTGGCATTTCGCCGCTTCAGGAAGCATCAATTTCGAATTATACAACAAAAAAAGTATGCGCTGTAATACCTCTAGGCTTGGTAGTACCACCTCTTGTTCTAACCTCCATTATCCCTGTGGTGCATGGTGGTGCTTCGGACTTTGCGAATGGTGTTGCTGTAAGAGAGTATGTGTAACCGTACCTGATATTATTCCAGATTTCAAAACATGCTTCGGTGCAAAATTCTCATATAGTAAGCGTCAAGGTGGGAAAACCTACGTAAGTTTTAGTAAAAATTAAGACCATCTACAATAATCAATAATATGAAATATATATTCTCATTACTGGTACTTTCATTGATCGCACCTCTATACTCTCAATCGGATACTATCGTGATTCCTTCTGTTAACGGGCCTGCAGGTAACTATATCTATCTCGTCAATCTACAAGATGTCATAGATGGGAAAAGCTCTCTTGACGATGAGTATATCATCGAAAGGCTTGAACTAAGTACTCTCGATACAGAAGTTAATTCAAAAGACTTAAAGTCATATGCAAAGTATAAAACCGCACAATCGTATAAAGAACTGGAATCTATATATGGTAAAAGTGGAGCTGAAGACCTCAGAAAACAAATGGGAAATCTTTCAAAAAAGGAAGCCTTCTCAAAACTGATTAATTCACCTCTAGACTCTATCGCTTTTCTTTATGGTTTTGTAGAAACAAAAATAGCACTTGGTCATGTATATTTTGATGACAAGGTCAAAGCTAATTACTATTATATGTATCGAGTTTATAAGAAATCAAAAGATGCTGACAAGCGCTTGATTGGATATGCTTACTGTTATGGTGGTGCTGGTAATTATACACTCGACTATCTCAAACCGCAGTGGAAATCAGCTGAAGGTAAAGACAGTATGGTTATGGTAGAATGGGTGCTTCCTATGATAGATTCTCCAACGGATGAATTTGAAAAGAAGAACATTTCTACTATTGACGGAGTCAATAATACGATACAAAATCTCCCATTTTTGACTTACAATCTCAGAGCACGTGTTATGGTCAATGGGCCCAATGGTTTTGAGCAAGAAGCCATTATCACACCAACAAAAAATGAAAATTCAGATACACTAATTTATACCTATGAAGCTGCTAATATAGGAGCCGAGCAGGTAAGTTCTTATCTGCTTCTTCAAGATGAAGTATATAATGTTGGTGTACCCTCGGATACAGCATTGGTATTTCCATATGACTCTACGACTGCAGATATCATCTACAGTCTCAATGTCATCGACACCCTTAATGGTATATATATCGAATGGAATAAGTTACCTGATCGCCCTTATTATACAGGTATTGAAATACTAAAATACAATAGTCGGGACGAATTAGACACCGTTGCCATATTAGCCCCTGATGCAAAATCTTATCTCGATAGATCTGTAGAAGTAGGTCAATATTATAGATATCAAGTAAAGGCACTTTTCGTTCCTCAAAAAGGATTAATCCAACGTGTAGCTGCACAGGGTACAGGAACATTTTCAAAATTCACGAAACCACTGCCACCGTTTAACCTAAAAGCAAGTACATTGGATCAATATATAAATCTCGAATGGGAAGTGGTAGATGAGCCCTCGATCTATGGCTATTATGTCTACAGAGGCACCACTAATAAAAACTTAGAACTTGCCGCGGGTCCCATATTTGAAAAGAACTTTACGGACTCATTGACATCATTAAGCGGAAGAAGTTTTTATACCTATGCCGTTTCCTCACAAAACTACGCCCAGGACACGAGTCAATACTCCAATCTAGTGAGCATAAGACCTGACAAGAGCATCTCTACATTTAATGCTCCTAGTGTTAATATCTATTATGCCAATAAAACCATGCGACTTGATTGGAAAGATGTAAGAGCACATGATAATATTATAGAATCATATATACTAGAGCGGAAAGTCAATGAGAATGGAGAATACGTCAGGTTAAATGCTGATGCACTTACGAAACCATCATACATAGATGAAGATGTAGTTGCCGGTAATACGTACTATTATAGAGTTGCGTCTGTGAGCACGTATGGTGATATCACCGAGTTCTCTGAAGCTAGTCTGTATAAAGTACAAAAATCAAAAGTACCTACCATCAATAAGTTTTATGCACGAAACGTAACTGGTGGAGTTAAAACAACTATCCCATCTATGAACTCAGATTCGCGTAAAGCTTATAACATTTATAGAAAAAAAGCCGAAGCTGAAGATTTTTCATTGCTAGCTAGCATACCCGCTAATGAGTCAAACTATTTAGACACTAATATTGTAAAAGGAGAATATTATGTATATGTGATCACTCTTATACTGGAAGATAATCGAGAAGGCTCTAGAGGAAAGTCTGTGACCGTAAGAGTAAAATAAAACTAAAGCACCCAGATCCAATCAAGTAACGATCCGATACGATCCAATGATTGAAACGTAACCAAATGATACTGATTGTTTGGGTGTATTTTGTTAACGATTTCATGATGCATGATTTAACCAGCATTATACTTTCAAACATGGTATTAGAGGTCAAAAGATCGATACTTGTACTATTGACAGATTGGTGCTGAGTACCAATCATTATTCGGATATCTATGCTTAAGTGAGAAAACTAGGTAAAGCCGTTTACTTGCTTTGCCGCGAGGCGAGTTTTGTTGGTATTTAGAGCCGTAACTTACCTTGACGACAAATCAAGTAATGGACTAAGGCATTCAAGGATATAATATCATTGTCGTCACCCTACTTTCACCCTACAGGGTGATCCATATCGTTTCAGTTGCATATTACCTTGCGGTCAAATAATACTTCTAGACCAAAATCTATTATGATGCAACAGTTTACACTTCGATCTATGATCAGTTTATCCATAATTCTATTTTATGGATTTTCATTATTTGGACAGAATTGTCCATCCACTACTCTAACAAGTCAAGCAGAAATTTTCAGTTTTTATTGTGATTCTGTAGACGGTGATCTCATTATTGACGACTCTTTCTCAGGGAGTATTGTTGATTTAGATCCTCTCAACACCATACAGTCTATATCAGGGGACTTAATCGTAAGAAACTGTCCTCAATTAGGAAATCTTCAAGGACTTGACGTAATTACTTCAATAGGTGGAGATTTAATTATTCAAGATTGTGGGGGAATAACTTCAATGGGAAATTTCCCATTTGCTCTAGAAAGTATCGGGGGTGACTTTATTTTCTTAAACAATGCAAGCTTTGGAGCATTAGCGATGAACAACCTGAGCACCGTTGGAGGGATATTCGAAATAAAAGATAACCAACAAATGAGCTCTATTCAGTTTGCCGGGTTGACTTCAATAGGCTCTGAATTTAGATTGACAAGTAATACATTTACATCTCTTAATTTTTCTACTCTACAATCCATAGGTGGCATCTTTAGGATACTTGCTTGTATAGCATCTGGTGGCCAAGATCTGAGTACTTTTTCGTTACTTAACTCTGTAGGAGCTGATTTTACGATTCAAGATAATCAAGGCATTAATTCATTGGATGGGTTCGGTAATTTAACCAATTTCAATTCAGGGTTCTATGTTATTAACAACGACTTTCTGCAATCTATCGACGGATTCAGTGGTATATCTACAGCGCTAGTCGTAGTGATTACGGGTAATTTAGAATTAAGTAGTATTGACGGATTGATCTCTCTGAGCACTATTTTTGATGATTTACGAATAAACAACAATGGAGGGATTAGCTCCTTAAATGGATTTTCGAATTTGACCAACATTTCTGGAGATTTAGAAATCGTAAACAACCAAGTCCTCAGTAGCCCTCCTAGTCTTGGTTCTAATAACTCAAGTAATTCGAGCCTATTGGATTTAAATGGTTTTTCAAGTCTAAGTACCATCGGTGGTGATTTAGATATTAGGTCTAACTCTATTATCAATAGCATTTCTGGGTTTTCATCTCTGCAGAGCTCGTCAAATATATATCTTGAGGACAATATTGATATGGGTGCTTTAAGCGGTTTTGACAACTATCAAAATTGTGGAAATAATCTATTGGTTCGAAACAATTCAGCCCTGCAAACGATAAATGGATTTTCAAGTCTTACAACTGTAGGCAATACTTTTAGACTTGACAACAATGATGCATGTACCAGTATTTCTGGTTTTGATAATTTGACAAGTACGGGTGATGAATTCAATATCAATTGGAACCAAATATTAACACAAATCAACGGATTCAACAATCTTACTACCGTACCAGGATACTTCAATATTACCTTTAATGATGGTATAACCACTATCAATGGATTTCAAAATCTGAATACCACGGAAAAAGTAAGGATCCACACAAATCCTCAACTCAACTCTGTTACAGGTTTTGAAAACATAAGTACTCTTACTTCTGGAATGGATTTATACAATAATTCAGTACTTTCTATGTGTTGTTGGGTATCGCCGTTATATCAAGCTCTACCTAGTAATCCAGATGTGAATATTTTCAATAATGCTACAGGGTGCAATAGTTTTATGGAAATGGGCGGTGCAGCTCCTACGCTATCTTGTGGTAATCCGCCTTCATTTTCTACAGGAGCAGATGACTGCTTAGCTCAGTTTGCATTTGATGATCCAGTAGCCACGGATGATTGTATTGTATCCAATTATGTGACATCTTTAGTTGATGCAAACGGGACAGTCGTTTATACCAATGTACCGGCTATATCAGGTGCATCATTCAACTATTCATTGCCTGTAGGAGATAACATTCTTACATATATCGCTGAAGACGGCTTTGGAAATACCAGTTCTTGTCAAATCATTCTTGAAGTTGTAGATGACATAGACCCAGTTTGGGATTTAGCAGGATCGAGTCTAATACTGACCGGAGAATGTGGTATTGATGACCCACTAAGTATTTTAGCTAGTAATGCACCTCAGGCTCTAGATAATTGTTCTACAGTTATAGTAGAATCAGATTCTCAAATTCTTACAGGCTCATGTGGAAACGAAACCATCTATACAGACACATATACTGCGATTGATGCATCAGGAAATATGGCAACTCCTTTTGTAGTAAGTCTTACGATGGTTGATACTGAAGATCCTGTACTCTTAGGAGGTATACCTGATGTAACTATTAATTGTGGTGACACTTATCCTTCTATACCAGCGATTACAGCATTTGATAATTGTGCAGGAGACTTGACTATGGCTATCATCCCCAACTCTACAACTAGTCCTGGTGATTGTATGCTGGGCAGTATCGCCGAAATTAATACTATGATTTGGACGGTAGATGATGGTTGTGGCAATACCACACAGTATACTTGGACCGTAACAGTGACCAATGACTTTGATGTAGATTTAGGTCCTGATGTGATAGAATGCAATTCATCTTCTTATCAAATTACTGCTCCTGCGGGTAGCTCCTATGTGTGGTCTACTGGCGCTACTACTCAAAGTATTACGGTTACTGCCGATGACAATTATGAAGTGACTGTCACGAGTACTAATGGGTGTTGTAGCATAGATGATATCAATGTTGTCTTCAGTACAGGGCCAGCAGTAACTGCAACAGGAGGAGTTATTGATTGCAGCGGTACAGCCACTATGATTACTGCAAATAGTTCTGTAGGTGGGTCTACCTTTAACTGGGCAGGCCCAGGTGGGTTCAATTCAACTGATCAATCACCTCAAATAACAGAAACAGGAACCTATACTGTAATAGTTACTGACCCTAATGGATGTACGAGTAGTACAACAGCAGAAGTGACACCCGATACCAATGTACCTGACTTAGTAGCTACTGGAGGCGTTCTCGACTGTATGAATACTAGTATTTCATTAAGTAGTACATCTTCTTCAGGAACTACATTTGCATGGTCTGGTCCTGGCGGATTTAGCTCTACTATGCAAAACCCAAGCGTAACAACTGCTGGAAGTTATACCGTAATCGTAACAGCTGCTAATGGCTGTACAAACGCAACAAGTGTTACTGTTGAAGATGATACAAATTCACCTATAGTAAACCTTACCAGCTCAAATGAACTTTCATGTCTTGATAATGAAGCGGTATTAAGCGCTACTTCTAGTGATAATATGTCCCAATACAACTGGTCAGGGCCTAATGCTTTTACTGGAAATACAGCGTCTGTCACTGTTATGATGGCAGGTACGTATACACTAACTACTACAGCATCTAATGGATGTACGAGTATGAATAACATAGATGTTGATTCCGATAATTCTGTGCCAACGATCAATGCTACGGGTGGAGAATTAAATTGTGCTACTTCTATCATCATGCTAGACGCTAGTTCCAATTCTAATACGGTAACTTATGCTTGGTCAGGACCTGACAATTTTAATGCTACTATTCCTAACCCTAATGTTTCATTAGTAGGTACATATACTTTGGTAATAACAGAAACTAATGGATGTACTGCAACTACTACGGTAGAAGTAACAGAAGATAGTACTCCTCCAACAATTAGTAGTACCAATGGGGTCATAAACTGTACAAGCAGTAGTGTCTCTTTAAGCGCTACGAGTAGTGATACTGAATCCACTTATCAATGGTCAGGACCGAATGGATTTTCTGCAACGACGGCAATAGCAGATGTATCTGTTGCGGGAACTTACCAAGTAATTGTGACCGCCGCTAATGGTTGTACGGCGAGCACGACTAGTGAGGTGACAATAGACATCACAGAACCATCATTGTCAATATCAAATACCCAGGTTAATTGTACAGAAGCTAATATCACCATCACCGCAGATTATGCAGCACAAGCAGCGATCACTTGGACAGGGCCTAACGGTTTCATCAGCGAGGAGAATACCATTGTTATTGATATGAATGGGGTATACGAAGCCACTATTATTGATAACGAAAACGGATGCTCTAGTACTAGTTCTATAGAAGTAGATGAAGACTTTACATTACCTACAGCGGCTGCGACAGGTGGTGTAATAAGCTGTACTGAAACAAATATCCAGCTTACGGCTACATCAAATATCGATGATGCTACTTATCAATGGGTTGGCCCCGGTGGTTACAGTTCTATTCTTCAGAATCCATCTGTAGACGAAGAAGGCATCTATACCCTTGTAGTAACAAGTAGTAACGGATGTACTGCTCAAGCAACAGCTGAAGTATCTACAGATTCTTCATTACCTAATGCCAACGTATCCGGAGAAAACCTTACCTGTACTATAAGTCAAGTTGATCTCATAGGTACTACGACCACGACTGGAGCAACAGGATCTTGGACAGGACCTGATAATTTTGAAAGTCAAGATGATAATATAACTGTAGCTGTTGCCGGGATCTATTCTTATACTGTTGTTTCAGAAAATGGATGCTCAATCACAGCTAGCTATGAAGTCCTAAATGATACCGACCTACCCGAAGGGATGATCATTACTGGAGAAGTTGATTGCGATGATCAAAGTCAAGTACTCGAACTTGATATTGCAGAATCTAGTACCGTAGTTTGGACTGGTCCTAATGGATTTAGTTCTTCAAATACTGATATTTCGGTATCAGATAATGGAGTTTATTCCGCTTTTATTGTAGGCAGTAATGGATGTACTACAACTATTGAGTACAACATTGATTTGATATTCGATTACAATACTCAAATCAATACCGTAGATGCAACGGATACTAATGACGGATCTGCTGAGATCGTATTATCTGGTGGACAATCTCCTTTCAATATTATTTGGGATAATGGTCAAACTGGATTCAATGCAACAGACTTAGAACCAGGAATACATACCGTTCAGGTTACAGACGGTAATGGATGTACAAGCACGTTTGAATTTACCATAGCTACGATGACCTTTGTAACAGATGATGCTGATGATTTCAGTATACTCGTGTATCCAAATCCTGTGATGGAACAATTATTTATTGATCGAGGCGTAATGGATATTGAATCGGTTATGATATTTGATAACCAAGGAAGGTTGATGAAAAATATTTCGGTAAATAATATGAATGAAATCATTGAGCTAGATTGTAAAGACTTAGCCTCGGGCATGTATAATCTAGTATTAAGTAATCGTAATAAGATCGTAAACGTAAAAATAACTAAAGCTCATTAAGAGCTTTCAGGGGGTGTTTTTTAATCCAGGAGCCTGCATTAGATTGTAGGCTCCTTTCTTATGTTGTGGGTAAATTATATGCTGGAGAATAAAAATAACTTGACTTCATAAGGTATATATCATTCTATTC
>JAHDGW010000430.1 GCA_020631635.1 Saprospiraceae bacterium | reverse complement strand
TCCAAAACTGTGATCGAGGAGTAGAGATGATGCGATTTGATGGAGATGATCTATCTTATTATAGGGGATGTACCTTCAATACGGATCGATATGGTATGAGTATATGGCGCAATAATGATGTAGAAATCAGAAATTGTGAATTTAATGATTCTGATTACGGAATCCTTACAGTCAACTCTTCGGTACAGGTATCAGACAATTGTAGATTTAACGGATGTAATGAATATGGGATACGATTGCAAGGTACTCATCCTAATGGTCTAGATATACCTAGTAATATTAAAGATTCTTATTTTTCTAATGATGGTACGGATATCAAGATGACTGGCGTCACATCTAGTCAAAGGGCAGAGATTACCAATAACAACTTCATAGGTACCCCAGCCGCTGCTACTTGGATGGACGGAGATAATTATTACGATATTGCCAATAATACCTTTGATGGTAGTGCATTTACTAATATTGTTTATTCAACAGGCGAGCTTGAAAACCGTCATGATAATAATCTAATTAGCTCTAATGCCTACGGTATATTAGCAATGTATGCCAATTCGGGCTATCAGTTTGAGCGTAATTGTTTTGAAAGCTCTCGTAATGCAGATGTATTTGTATATGGAGGGGAGATATCTAGTCAAGGAACACAGATTCTAGCTAATGGTAATTGCTTTACGGAGTCATCAGCGACAAAAGATATAGATACGAATCTCAATACTAGTTTTGTATATTTTCATACGGAGCAGGGTGTATCGCCAGAATGTGAGACACCTATAAACACAGCAAATTATACAACCGATATTTCGTTTAGTTCTAAAGGCAACGAAGGTTGTGGAAGTAGTGTACAGCCACCTTCACCTCCACAAGTGGAGCTATGTAAACCTAAAAAAGATATTGACTCTGTAAAGGCTGCTATCAAGGAGATCAAGCCCATGGTCAGGGAGTTACGATCTATGGTGCAGGTAGAGAAAGATAAGCCAGAAATCATCAAAGCAGAGCTAGATGAAAAAGAACAATGCTTGCGTAAGCTCATCTTACTACTGAGTAGTTTGCTAGAAGACAAAAATATAGATGAAGCCATACGAGTACTTCAGCAAGAGCCAGAGTTTAGATATCATATCATGGCATATGGACTTATGATACGTACAGGTAGATTATCAGAGGCACAATCATACTTGAGAGCTATGCGTCCATCTACCGAAGAGGAGCAAGACTTTGTGTATGTTCAGCATATTGTGATCCGAGATATTATTCAGGGTCGTAAAGGATTTTTGAATGATACAGAGTCATCACGTACATATGCGATTGCACAAAAAAATGATCCGTTAGCAGCTTATGCAAGAGCATTGTGGTATTGGTATACCGAGGAAGATATAGAGCTAGCATTGCCACGGATAATGGGAG
>JAHDGW010000429.1 GCA_020631635.1 Saprospiraceae bacterium | reverse complement strand
ATCGGCATACTGGTAAGCCTCTTCGGCTATATAGATAGTATAAGTCTTGAAACCTGCGGTACTCAATTGATCAGTGTATTTTGTAAAACTAGAATTGATAAGAGTTTGATCACAAATGATAAGTATTCTTTCAGAATTTACATTTTTTGGCTTAGTCTTATACTTAGAGCATACCGTAGTCCTTTTGTAATTTTTAAACCATTCTAGCATATTAGATAGTCACTATTCTCCAACGGATAATTGGTCAAATTGTCCCATCTTTTCATATTTAGCAATACGATTTTCGATAAGCTCCTCGGTAGGCACCCGCATTAAAGTATTTATTTCCTTTTTGATATGTGATTTTAATACTTTGGCCATTTTTTCAGGATCATTATGAGCACCTCCTAGAGGTTCTTTTACGATCTCATCTATAAGACCAAATTCGAGCATATGTTCTGACGTTAGTTTTAAAGCTTCTGCAGCCTCTTCTTTGTGATCCCAGCTTCGCCATAATATACTTGAGCAAGATTCAGGTGATATGACAGAATACCAAGTATACTCTAGCATACATACTTTGTCTCCTAATCCGATACCTAAAGCACCACCTGATGCACCCTCGCCTATAACATAGCATAAAATAGGCACTTTCAGCTGTGCCATTTCCATGAGATTTCTAGCAATAGCTTCAGCTTGACCTCGTTCTTCAGCTTCTATACCAGGATAAGCACCTGGAGTATCTATAAGGCATACCACCGGATAATTAAATCGCTCGGCCATCTTCATTAGACGTAGTGCCTTTCTATAGCCTTCTGGGTTGGCCATACCAAAGTTGCGATATTGTCTCAGTTTTGTATTTAGTCCTTTTTGGTGCCCCATGATCACGACAGATTGTCCGTTGATGGTACCTATACCACCTACAATCGCCTTATCGTCTCCAAACTTTCGATCACCATGTAGTTCGATAAATTTTTTACAGATCTGATTAATATAATATAATGTATAAGGCCGCTCAGGGTGACGAGACAATTGTACCTTTTGCCAACCATTTAAGTTAGTATAGATCTCTTTTTTTTTGCTTTTGATTTTATTCTCGAGCTCTTGGATCTTATCACTTACATCGATATCGCCCTCTTCACTTATCTGAACGATTTTTTGAAGTTGCTCGGTAAGTTTTTCTAAAGGTTTTTCAAATTCAAGAAATACCATAATTACAAATTTTTGGTTTCTCCTTATTTATTCTGTTTGGGAGCCTCCGAAATTACTAATTGACGATTATAGCACCGAAGAAAAGAGGTATTTTTTATTTTTTATTTAGAAATATTGGAAGAACTCGCAGAGAGTATTACATTTGCCTCGCCTTTAAAAGGAAGGTCTGGTAGTTCAGCTGGTTAGAATACCTGCCTGTCACGCAGGGGGTCGCGGG
>JAHDGW010000097.1 GCA_020631635.1 Saprospiraceae bacterium | reverse complement strand
TTTTGCATTTGGATTATTGACTACGGTATTATTAGAGAGTACTAAGATTTTCGGGTATGGTGCTAAACTACCCGAGGTGGCAAGAAAGATAATAGAAAATTATACCGATGAGGCAGATCAAAAAAGAACTAAAAAACAAAAAATAGATCTTATCATACAGTCTATTGCAGCGATCTTACTTGTAATCGGTTTAGCTCTGCACCTAGCTCCTGTAGGCCTTATTGGATTAGCGTTGATCATTTTTCAAACTGCATTTATGGGTATTACAGAGGAGCACCATTTAGGTAAAGCATTTGAAGAAGCATTACCGTTTACGGGTTTACTAGTGGTATTTTTTGTTATAGTAGCAATGATACATGATCAACACTTATTTAAGCCTATTATAGATTGGGCTCTTAGTTTAGAGCCAGGACAACAACCAGCTATGTTTTATTTAGCAAATGGTATCCTTTCTATGATCAGTGATAATGTTTTTGTAGCAACGGTTTATATTGGTGAAGTGAGAGAAGTATTTGAAGGTAAGCTTGTCTTTGATAATATGGTGGCTAACCTACAAGCTCTAAATATCACTGAGGTTAACGATTTCGTGAGTTCACAGATCAATAGCGGCGCAAAATTCAATTCTTGGTTACCCCAATTATTAGAAATGAAGTCTACTTTATCTCCATCGGAGGTGTCATCACTATCACCAGTAATTGAGGATCTATCTAATCAAAGATCACAATTCGAAAAGTTAGCTATTGCAATCAATACAGGTACTAACCTGCCAAGTGTTGCCACACCGAATGGGCAGGCTGCTTTTTTATTTTTATTGACATCAGCTATCGCGCCACTGATTCATTTATCCTATGGGAAAATGGTCAAAATGGCATTACCTTATACTATTGTTCTAGGCACAATAGGATTACTGGGTATTTTATGGGTACTATAGAGATTTTAATTTTTAGAAAAGAGCTATCAATAAATAATTAGATCAAGAGTATCTTTACATTGATATGGTAAAAATCGCGAACGTTGAATTAGGAGAATTTCCTCTATTGCTTGCTCCGATGGAGGATGTAAGTGATCCACCATTCAGAGCCCTATGTAAGGCTCAGGGATGCGATATGATGTATACAGAGTTTATCTCTGTAGAAGGGCTCATAAGAGATGCTCATAAGTCAGTGCAGAAACTAGATATATATCCAGAAGAACGACCTGTAGGTATTCAGATATTTGGGGCTGAGATTGACTCTATGCGGCGAGCTGCCGAGATTGTCGAAGAAGCTCAACCCGAAGTATTAGATATAAACTTTGGATGTCCCGTCAAGAAAGTGGTCTGTAAAATGGCAGGTGCCGGTATATTGCAAGATATACCCAGAATGGTAGCCTTGACTAAAGAGATTGTCGATGCCACGGACTTACCAGTGACTGTAAAGACGCGATTAGGTTGGGATGATAATACTATTTTTATCGAAGATGTAGCTGAGCGACTACAGGATGTAGGTATCAAAGCACTCTCCATACATGGTCGTACTCGAAAACAGATGTATAAAGGAGAAGCTGATTGGACCAAAATTGGTAAAATCAAAGAAAATCCACGTATACATATTCCCATTTTCGGTAATGGCGACATTGATAGTCCTCAAAAAGCATTAGACTATAAAAATAAATATGGAGTGGATGGTATCATGATAGGCCGTGCCAGTATTGGCAACCCTTGGATCTTTAGAGAAATTAAGCATTTTTTCAATACAGGAGAAATTTTAGATCCTCCAACGCTAAAGGAAAGGGTAGATGCTGCTCGTCAACATTTGATGCATGGTATCGAGTGGAAAGGTCCCAAACTAGGAGTCGTAGAAATGCGCAGGCATTACGGTCAGTATTTTAGAGGTCTTCCAGGTATCAAACCATGGAGGTCAAAACTTGTCACTGAGTTCGAGCCATTTGAAATATTTAGAACACTAGATCGTATAGAGGAAAAATATGCGGGTTATGAGTTTTATAAGAAACCGCAGTTAGTAGAAGCTTAGAATATAGTAATCAACTTCTCTTTAGTTTAAACAAATCATACATTTGAGTCGTGGTATTCGAAATGCGTCCATACGAACGAAAAATTTTTGAGCTTATCCGTGAGACAGCTAGAGAATTGAACTATCCCACATACGTAGTAGGTGGATATGTCCGAGATAGACTTTTGCACCGACCAAGTAAAGATCTTGACGTAGTATGTGTTGGTGATGGTATAAAACTTGCCGAATCTTTAGCAGAAAAACTCAGACCTATGCCGAGGGTAACGGTTTATAGTCGCTTCGGTACGGCTATGATCAAACATAAGGATTTAGAGATTGAATTTGTCGGAGCGCGGAAGGAGAGCTACTCAGAGAATAGCCGCAAACCAGCGGTAGAAAATGGAAATCTCGAAGATGACCAGAATAGAAGAGATTTTACCATCAATGCTCTTGCCGTAAGTCTGAATGATCACGATTATGGACAAATAATAGATCCATTTGATGGTCTATTACATATCGAACAAAAGAGAATCTTAACACCTCTAGAGCCTGGGAAAACATTCTCAGATGATCCTCTGAGAATGATGCGGGCGATAAGATTTGCGACTCAACTCGAATTTCAAATAGATCCAGATACGATAGAAGGTATAAGTAAGTATAGAAATCGTATAAATATCATTTCCAAGGAAAGGATCATAAGTGAGTTGAATAAAATAATACTATCCAGAAAACCATCTATCGGGTTTGAATTACTTTTTGAAACTGGTTTATTAGATTTAATTTTTCCCGAGATGCTTGCTCTTCACGGAGTAGAGGTGATCAACGGGAAAGGGCATAAAGATAATTTTTACCATACCCTTGAAGTACTGGATAATATATGTAAACATACTAGTAATCTTTGGCTTAGGTGGGCCGCAATAATGCATGATATTGCTAAACCCCCTACTAAACGATTTGACCATAAGCATGGATGGACTTTTCATGGGCATGAAGCATTAGGAGCCGCTATGACACCGCGAATTTTCAAAAAGATGCGTCTACCACTTGATGAAAAGATGAAGTATGTACAGAAATTGGTACGGCTTCACCTCAGACCCATTAGCTTGACAAAGGAGAATATAACCGACTCTGCAATCAGAAGATTGATTTTTGAGGCTGGTGATGATATAGATGATCTTATGACACTCTGTAAGGCAGATATTACCTCTAAAAATCCTAATAAGGTAAAGCGTTATTTGACGAACTATGAGGTGGTAGCGGAAAAGATTAAAGAAGTAGAAGAGAAAGATCAATTGAGAAATTGGCAACCACCTATATCGGGGGAATTGATCATGAATACTTTTGGGATAGGCCCATCCCGTCAAGTGGGGGATATAAAGACCGCAATACGAGAAGCTATCCTCGATGGTGAGATTCAAAATGAATTTGATGAGGCATTTAGATTCATGATAAAAAAGGGTAAAGAAAAAGGACTGAAAGTAGAGGGTTAAAACACTAATTCTTCTTTGTTTTTACACCAATCCGCTTATCTCCTTTCTTGATCATTTCGCATATCCGAAAAGCATCTTCCTCAAATGAGTTGCAATCTTCGGGTAGGAGTATCCATTTTTTAATAGGTACTCCTTGAAGCGGCCTCAGATTGGGGAAGTGTTGCTTCAAATATTGATGATGTTTCTTCTCTGTACCGATCCAGATCCCGTGATCTTGAGGATGTTTATCACCTCGGTATAAAGCCAGATAAAGAGTGGATCTGACGTAAATACTATGCACTCCAAACATCCGCTTTACAATTGGATCTAGAGATATCAAATCTTCAATCACAAATTCGTAAGGTATATTTTTCACTAAGGAAGATATTTGATAATAGAGCTATTGACCTCTTTTCTTCATTTTTTTTCTCTGCTTTTTCGACCATAGGTTGGAGTCACCCTTCTTACGTTTTACGTCGGGGTCACTGAGATCAGCATGTGCTCTGTAACCTTCTGCCGCTGCACATCCCTCAGGAGTACGACAGGAGCTGAACCCTATGGCTATCATTGCCACTATAGAAAAGAAAAATATGCGTTTTATTGATCTCATAATCAATGGTTGTTTAGCTAAACTAAAGAAAGGTAATCATCATCAGATATAAAACACCGGTAAATAAGGAAAAAATGATATTTAACACCCAAAATTACGTGAAAACCCCTGATTTTATTGACGTTGAGCCAATATTGGGGATAAAACTTGTATAACACTAAAATCTAATATACATTTGCCGCCGTTATTATAATTAACACTAAAAACTCATACATTATGAACAAAGGTGATCTAATCAATTCAGTAGCTGATGCTGCTGGAATCACAAAGGCTCAAGCAGGCGATGCTGTTGCAGCTGTTTTTGACGGAATTGAAAAAACATTGAAAAGTGGTGATAAAGCTGCTTTCATAGGTTTCGGTACTTTCTCAGTATCTCACAGACCAGCAAGAGATGGTAGAAATCCTTCTACAGGAGCTACAATCAAAATTGCTGCTAAAAATGTTGTGAAGTTCAAAGCTGGTAAAGCTTTAACTGAATCTGTGAACTAGAAAAGAACACAAAGAATAACACTTTTGAAGGGCGTTCATTAACTTGAATGCCCTTTTTTTATGTACTGTAGACAGACAAATCATGAAGTAATACCATTTATAATGTAAAATGGCGGATAAGATGATTTATGAAATATATTCGAGATTAAGGCAAAAAACGCAGGCATAGCCTTAGCTACGCCGAGTATTTTTAACGCAGATATTGGATATAGTTCATATCAGAAATGCGTCATTTTATATTGTAAATGGTATAAATAAAAAGAGACTTCATTTCTACAAATAAAGTCTCTTCGCTTAAAATTGATGTATATAAAACTAATCTACAAATCTTAAAAGGTTTTCACCCCTTGTACTTATTAGACTCCCTGAGTGGGCTATCTGCTGCCTTATCTAAATGAAAATTTTTAAAAAATATTTTCGCGATCGATTTTTTTTAAATATGCATTCTCAAAAGTAGCAATTTTGAGATTGGCAATAGACACTCTAATGAGCCGCAATACAGGGAATCCTACAGCGCTACACATGCGCCTGATCTGTCTATTTTTACCCTCTTGAATAGAAATTTTTATCCAAGATGTAGGTATTGTTTTTCTGAATCTTACGGGTGGGTTTCTATTGAATAATTCTCGAGGACTTTTAATTATATCAACCTGAGAGGGCAAGGTGTTATGTTCTTTTTTTTTGATTCTTATCGTTACGCCATTTTGTAGTTTATGTACCGCATTATGATCTACAGCTCCATCGACTTGAACCCAATACGTTTTCCATATTTTAGCATTGGGGTTGGCAAGGCTGGATTGTAAGGTTTTATCATTGCTTAAGAGCAGTAGCCCTTCGCTATCACGATCGAGACGACCTACAGGATAAACATCCTTAGAGATAGGAAGGTTAAAATCAGATAGTGTTTTTTGTCCAGGGACATCCTGCGTAAATTGACTTAGTACATCATAAGGTTTGAAAAACGTATAGTATTCAAGCTTTTTCAATGTAAAAGTCTATTTATACATTGAATCTAAAGTGCATGACGTCACCATCTACCACGGTATACTCTTTGCCTTCTACGCTAAGTTTGCCAGCATCTTTTACAGCTGCTTCAGAGCCTAGACTTACATAATCATCATATTTGATCACCTCGGCACGAATAAATCCTTTTTCGAAATCGGTATGTATAACACCTGCTGCTCCAGGCGCTTTTGTTCCTTTAATAATGGTCCAAGCTCTAACTTCCTTTTCTCCTGCAGTGAAATATGTGATTAGATTTAGCAATTCATAGCTGGCGAGTATTACTCGGTTTACACCGGGTTCCTCTAGACCCATTTCTTCAACAAATTCCATACGTTCCTCTTTGGTTTCAAGCTCGGCAATGTCAGCTTCAATCCCAGCAGATATGAGTAGTATTTGTGGTTTTTCATCCGCAATAGCAGCAGCGAAGGCTTTGGTATGCTCATTACCATCTTTGACTGATCCTTCATCTACATTACATACGTACATGATAGGCTTTGCGGTAAGCAGATACATATCTTTGAAAAGAGCAATTTCATCATCCTCCAGATCAAATGTACGTGCAGGTTTTTCACTCTCTAGATGTGCTTTGAGTCGTTCGCCAAACTCTACTTTCTTGGCTTCATCTTTATCTCCACCTTTTGCAGATTTTTTAAATCTTTCGATACGCTTTTCTACGGTATCTAAATCTTTTAAAATGAGTTCAGTATCTATGATTTCTTTATCTCTGACAGGGTCTACTGATCCATCTACATGGATCACATTGTCATTGTCAAAGCATCGTACGACGTGTAAGATGGCATCTACTTCTCGTATATTCCCCAGAAATTGGTTTCCTAACCCCTCACCTTGACTTGCTCCTTTGATCAATCCTGCGATATCAACGATCTCCACGGTAGTAGGTATTACTTTTTGAGGATTCACTAGTCTTTCCAATTCATCAAGTCTAGGATCAGGTACTGTAATCATCCCTACATTTGGATCTTTGGTAGCAAAAGGATAATTGGCAGCCAGTGCCTTTGCTGATGTGAGTGCATTGAAGAGGGTACTCTTGCCTACATTTGGTAAACCAACGATTCCACATTTCAGAGCCATAGTATTGTTCTTTTATTCTTTTCTAATTTCGCCGCAAATATAGATTAATCAAAAGGGAGTACCTTGTGCTTGATGAATTATTTAGCACATAGTCTTTTATCCTGTCATTCTGATACACTGTTATTTGGTAATGTAGTAGCAGATTTGATATCTAATCGCCAGTTTAAAAACCTGAGAGAGGTATTTCATAAGGGGGTACAATTACATCGGTTCATTGATACATTTACAGATAACCATCTTATGGTAAAGCGATGTACTAAGGTGTTACACCAACACCATGGTAAATATGCACCCGTAGTTTTTGATTTGTTATGTGATCGCCTATTGACTGACTTTTGGGAAGATTTTTCTAAGATAAGTATGGATAGGCATATCGAAAAAACCTATGACGTACTAGATCGAAACTTATCTTATCTTGAAATCAAAGAAAGGGAAAAGCTTGATAATATGATTGAGCATGATTTCTTAAGAAATTGTACATCAGATATCGGACTTTGGCGTACGATGGAATGGATGGATCGACGTACGAAATTTCCGAGCAACTTTACACAAGCTGTAGATGATTTGTATAAGAACTATGATCTGTTTTCAGATGCTTTTATGGTTTTCTTTAAAGAACTCCGAAAGGAAGTGAAGAGATTCTGCAATTGCTAAACAAGAATTAAATAGCAGTTTTTTATAAAGGCATCTTATACCATTTATACAACATAAACGGTATTAAACTCGTAAAATCATTAAAATCTATTCATTACCAGTTTACCCCTCAAAGGAAAATGAAATAGTAAATATCGAGGAACTTACATCTTCAAGTACTCGAGCTTGGTTGAGCGCATCATTATATATGAGTGAATTTACGATACCCCTTGAAAATTTAATTTCTGGAGAAAATATAAAGTAGGGATAGAAAAACTGGACTCCAGCTCCGATTTCTAATTGAAAATCATGAGGAGAGATCCGCACTAGCTGATCTGCATTCCTGCTTTCAGCATTGGAATTTACATCCACGCTATATTTTATCCCTGCCAATACAAATGCCCGTTTGTCTTTGTAAGGTGCAGACTTGAATCTTAACATAAAGGGAAGTTCTACAAAGACGGCTTCATTTTTTATGACATCTAGGTTATCATCAATGGTAGAGGTATATGCAAGATTTCGTTCTGTAAATGAGAATCCTGGTATAAACCTAAGGTCAAAGAATTCACCAATCTTTAAATTAGTGATGAGTTGTAGGTGAAAACCCGCTCCACGCTCTGATTCTACTATACGGATACTATCGTTGCCGATGAAATTTTTGGAGTGTCCTATATTGTAGCCTGAGTAATTTACCCCTAAGTGTATACCATAATAAAAAGGTTTCTTTTGGAAATCTTTATAATTGTAGTTACCCTTGCCTATGTACTGTGCTGAAATCGATCCAACGATAAATAAAAGTAAAAGTGAAAACGTTATTTTCTTCCAGTGTATATCGTGCATATGCCTAAGCTCAATGAGTCCCATGATGTATTCTTAAATCCAATTTTCTTTAGGATATTATCAAAGTTTTCAAAGTCTGGAAACTTCTGTACAGACTCGTACAAATATTGATATGCCCTAGGGTCTTTGGATGTCAACCTACCAATAACGGGTAAAACGTACTTAAAGTATGTATTGTATAATTGTTTGAAAGGAAAAATTCGAGGTCTCGAAAATTCAAGAATAACCAGTTGTCCTCCAGGTTTCAAGACCCGGTGCATCTCAGTAAGTCCTTTTTCTAAATTACCAAAGTTTCTCACTCCAAAAGCAGCAGTAATAGCATCAAAACGATCTGTATCATATTGAAGGTTTTCGCTATCACCCAGGTCTAAAGTAATAGAGTCAGTTTTATCCCTCTTTTTGATTTTTTTACGACCAACCTCTAGCATTTCATTAGAGACATCTACACCAGTGACTATACTTTTAGGATGCTGCTTAATGATTTCAAAAGCAAGGTCGGCTGTACCTGTTGCGATATCTAATACCTCAGACACCTCACCATCTATCTTGGCTATAGCTTTTTTCCTCCAAATGGTATCTATACCGGCAGAGAGAAGTCTATTTAAAAAATCATAATAAGGGGCAATTTTGTCAAACATGGTCGTGACCTGTCCTTTTTTGCTTTCCTCATTATTGTAAGGGGTGACTTGATGTTCACTCATGATGCGAAGGTATAGTATTTAAGTTCTACAAGTGAAATCATTTAACAAGGATTTAGTTGTAAATACACTAGATTATTAGAAAGAAATACTTGATGGCTCTACATAATTATGAGCATCGTAAAATCTAGTTAAATAAAATAAAATTCACTACTTTTACACTCTTAATTGAGAAGCGAAATTTAATATATAAATGGCTAACGATCAGAGAATTATAAATATCAATATCGAGGAGGAAATGAAGTCCGCCTATATTGATTATTCCATGTCAGTAATTGTAGCGAGAGCATTGCCTGATGTACGTGACGGGCTAAAACCCGTACATAGAAGAGTACTATACGGTATGTCAGAGTTAGGGCTTACCTCTAGTAAGTCACATAAGAAGTCTGCTAGGATAGTAGGAGAGGTGCTGGGTAAGTATCATCCGCACGGCGATACTTCGGTATACGACTCTATGGTACGTATGGCTCAGTGGTGGTCCTTAAGATATCCACTAGTAGATGGTCAGGGTAACTTTGGTTCCATGGACGGAGATAGTCCTGCGGCCATGAGATATACCGAGGCCAGATTGGAGAAGATCAGTGATGAGATATTGACAGATATCAAAAAAGAAACAGTAGACTTTGCGCTCAACTTTGACGATAGTCTCGAGGAGCCGACAGTATTACCCACAAGACTGCCCAATCTTTTGATCAACGGTGCCTCTGGTATTGCCGTAGGTATGGCTACTAATATGTTGCCTCATAACCTTACAGAAGTAATCAATGGTATTATTGCGACCGTGGATGACCCTGAGATTACGATTGAAGGCTTGATGGAGCATGTGAAGGCTCCAGATTTTCCTACAGGGGGTATTATATATGGATATCAGGGAGTAAAAGATGCTTTTGAAACAGGTAGAGGACGTATAGTCGTAAGAGCCAAAGCTGATATCGAAACAAGTAGCAATAATAGAGAAACGATCATCGTAACCGAGATACCCTATCAGGTCAATAAAGCTAATCTTGTCGCTAAGATTGCTGAGTTGGTCAATGAGGAAAAAGTAACAGGCATAAGTGACGTACGGGACGAATCGGATCGTAAGGGGCTACGTATAGTGGTAGAGATCAAACGAGATGCGATGGCTAATGTCGTATTGAGTAAGCTATATAAGTATACCGCGCTACAGACCTCCTATGGTGTCAACAACATTGCTTTAGTCAATGGGCGACCTCAACTGCTGAATCTTAAGCAAATGATTACGGAGTTCATTAAGTTCCGTATTGAGGTCATTGTAAGGCGTACACAGTATGAACTTAAAAAAGCTGAGGAAAGAGCACATATATTAGAAGGGCTTCTGATTGCGCTAGATAACATAGATGAAGTTATCAAAATCATCAGACAGAGTAAAACAGTAGAAGAGGCACGGAATAACTTAATGAGCACATTCAGCTTAAGTGAAATTCAAGCTCGGGCAATCCTCGATATGAGGCTGCAAAAGTTAGTTAGTCTAGAGATTGATAAGGTAAAAGCGGAGTATGATGAACTCATGAAAACTATCGATTATCTCAAAAGTATTTTAGCAAGCGATGAGTTGCAGAGAGGTATTGTAAAAACAGAGCTTGGAGAAGTACTTGAAGCATATGGTGATGAAAGACGTACGGAGATCAGTTATGCCGACGGGGAGATCAGTATAGAGGATATGATCCCTAATGATAATGTGGTAATCACTATATCACAACTAGGATATATCAAACGTACAAAAGCTGCCGAGTATAAAGCACAAGGACGAGGGGGGCGTGGGTCACGAGGAAGTAAAACGAGAGACACCGATCAGATTGAGCACTTATTTGCGGCTAATGCACATGATTATATCCTGCTATTTACTGAACTGGGTAGATGCTTTTGGTTAAGAGCATATGAGATACCAGAGGCTTCAAAGACTAGTGCTGGTCGAGTGATACAAAATATAATCCAGTTGCCGAAGGATGACAAGGTCAAGGCATATATCAAGATAGAAGATTTGAAAGATGAGGAGTTTTTAAAATCTCATTATATCATGCTATGTACTCAAAATGGAACAATCAAGAAGACTTCGGTAGAGTTGTTTTCTAGACCGAGGACTAATGGTATAAATGCTATAACCATCAATGAGGGAGATCAATTATTGGAGGCTAAACTTACCAATGGCACTTCTGAAATATTGATAGCTAATAAAAACGGACGAGCTATAAGATTCCCAGAATCAGCAATACGAGCGATGGGTAGATCTGCGGCTGGAGTAAGAGGTATAAGACTTGACGATGACAAGGATAAAGTGATCGGTATGATGTGTATTGATCCAGAGGATGTAAGTAAGACAGTATTTGTAGTATCTGAAAATGGCTATGGCAAAAGATCAGCCTTAGAAGACTACAGAATTACCAATAGAGGAGGTAAAGGAGTCAAGACGATGCAGGTATCTGATAAGACTGGTAAGGTAGTTGCTATAAAATCGGTATCAGAAGATGAAGATCTAATGATCACGACTACTGATGGTATCATC